>JASLGD010000539.1 GCA_030150305.1 Caldimonas sp.
GAATCAGGATCACGGTGAGGCTCACCATGCCGGCGACGACGAGAGCGTGACCGACCCCGCCGTGCGCGATCGCCTCGAGGACACGATGCGCCTGCAGTCCGGTGAGGAGGAAGAGCACGGCTTCGACGGTCCAGCTCACCAGGTCCCAGATGAAGTAGCCCTGAAGACGCGTCGCGGGAGAAATGAAGTCTCGGCCGTTCCAGGAGATGTAGAGCCCGCAGGCGACGCAAGCGATGACCCCGGAGCCGCCGAGCTGGTGAGGTGGCCAGAACGCGAGATACGGCGTGGCGAGCGCGAGCAGAACCTCGGCCCGCGGATCTGCCGCGAAGCGACGCAACCTCAGCATCACCCATCCGAGCGACAGTCCCCAAGCGAGTTCGCCAAAGACGATGCCTCCGAAGCGGGCGAGGCCGCCGGCGATCGACACCTCCCCCGAGACGACTGCTGCGAGGGCGAAGCTGAACAGCACGAGCGCTGTCGCGTCGTTGACGAGGCTTTCGCCTTCGAGGATCGAAACGAGCCGGCGCGGCACGCCAAGCGTGCGCAGGACGACCGCCGGAGCGACGGCATCCGGGGGCGACACGATGGCTCCGAGCACGAGGCCGACCGCCCAGGAAAAGCCGAAGGCCAAGTGCACGACGGCCGCGACAGCGACGGCCGTGAACAACACGCAACCGACCGCGAGAAGAAGGATCGGTCGCAGGTACGAGCGAAAGCCCCGCCAGCTCATGTTGACGCCGGAGATATAGAGCAGGGGCGGCAGGAGCACCGTCAGCACGAGCTCGGGCGTCAGCGACAAGCCCGGCCATGCCGGAAAAAAGGCGATCGCGACCCCCGCGATCAGCATGAGCACCGGTCGGGTGACTTGAATTCGGCACGATGCGACGCTCAGGGCGGCCACGAGAAGGGCGAGCACGAGCACGAGCCAGAGTACGGATGCGTCCATTCCCCCGTTTTCCCTCCTGTGTTCTCAATGCGCAGCGCGAGGAGCGCGCGTTCGATGAATACGATGCTCAGCGATCGCAGATGGCGGTGCGCGGTCGCCGCGTTGGTGTCGTGCTTGCTGCCCGCAGCGCCCGGCCGCGACCCTTAGGACAACACAGTCTGTTCGCTCACGCGCATGAGCATTTGCTCGCCGTTGCTGACGTCGAGCTGACTGAATCTTCCTCTTCTCGCTCGGCATCGGGAAAACGAGCGCGCGACCGTCGGCCATTCTTGACTTGAGTCAAGAGCGAATCGCGCGCCACGCGAAGAGAGTTGCACCAAGAGCAGTGTCCGCAGAACCCACTGCGGCATTCTGGTGCCTCTTACCGGTGGAGGGAGACGATGGCAACAACAGCCCGGGCGGTCATCACCGCGTTCGTCGGTGCCGGCGTCGTCGGCATGTGCGGCGCGGCGCACGCTCAATCCGAGAGCGAGCAGCTGAAGCAGCAGCTGGAAGCGATGCAACGGCAGATGGACGAATTGCGAGCGAAGATGGAGCAGGTCCTGAAGAAGCAGGCCGAGACGGCGCCGCCAGCCGCCGCGGCTGCTGCCGCGCCTGCGCCCGCGGGCGCGGCCGGAACGCACGAATTTCTCGAGCGCAAGCCGGGCGACGGCGTCACCTTCTTCACCCGTGGCGGCGAGCTCTCGCTCTACGGCAACCTCGACCTCTCGATCGACAACACGACCAAGGGCATCGGCGGCATGACCGTGAACGGCGTGCCGCCGGTGGGCAGAACCGGATGGATGTGGGCGATCTCGAGCAACATCTCGTACGTCGGCGTGCGCGGGTTCCAGTCGCTCGGCGACCAGTTCCCTGCGCAGTTCGTCTACCAGCTCGAGACGCAGATCGACGTCTCTGCCGCTTCGGGGACGAGCGCCACCAACAGCAACACGAGCGCGGTCGTCAAGGGCGGCCTGACCTCGCGCAACAGCTTCATCGGCCTGGCGGCGCCGAGTTGGGGAGCGGTGAAGATCGGCAAGACCGACGCGCCGTACAAGAACTCCACCGCTGCGATGAATCCGTTCAGCGCCGAACTCGGTGACTACGCGGTCATCATGGGCAACAGCGGCGGCGACAACCGCGTCGAGTTCGGTACCCGCCTCGACCATGCGATCTGGTACGAGTCGCCGAACTGGAGCGGGTTCAGCTTCAACGCCCTCGTCTCGCCCGGACAGAATCGTGCGTACGACAACAGCAATCTCGCCTCGGGCGAGGTCGATTGCGCAGGCGGCAACGTCCCCGGCAGCGGAGGAACGCCGGCGGCGTGCAACGACGGCGCCTACGGTGCGGCGTACAGCGGCAACGTCGCGTACCGCGCTGGCGGCCTGTACCTCACCGCCGCATACGAGCTGCACAAGGGCGTGAACCGGACCAGCGACCTGCCGGCCTTCGACCCCAACGACGTCGCGAACGAACACGCGGCAAAGGTCGGCGTGCAGTACCGGATCGCGTCGACGGGAACGACGCTGAACGGCATTTACGAACGCATGGTCCGCAACGTGCCCGACAGCCTGGCAGCGCAGAACGAGCGCACGCGCAACGGCTACTGGCTGGCGCTCAGCCAGATCGTGACGCCGGTGGACAGCGTCCACTTCGGATGGGCGCACGCCGGCAAGACTCCCGGCGATCCGGGCCAGCACAACACTGCGGGCGGCGCGAACCCGGACAACGAGGCGAACATGTTCACGATCGCGCTCAAGCACCAGGTCAACAAGGAATTCGGCTTCTACGTCGACTACGCGGAGACGCGCAACCATCGAGACGCGCACTACGACCTCGGCGCTGGCGGCCGCAGCGTGACGACCGACTGCCACGACGCCTCGAATCCGGACACGTCGGGCTTCGATCCCAACGGCAACGCGCCGCACTGCTGGGCGGGTGGCCACCTGAAGGGCTTCAGCGTCGGAGCAAAGTACACCTTCTAGGCGCAAGCAGAGACTCTCCGTAAACGTCGAGAACGCCCGCGCGCTGCCCCCGAAAGCGACACTCGGCGACCGCCGCTTGTGGCCGACTGCGGCGTGCTTTCCGGCGAGGTGGTGCGGCGCTCTCGTCGCTGTCCGCATCGCTGTCGTCAGGCAAGTCGCCCGCCGCGGATCGGGGCGCGCGATGTCCTGGCGGATCCGCATCGGAAGGACGATGAGATGTCGTACCGCGAGCCGCTCCTGAAGGCCGACCTCGCCGACCTGCGCCCGACCCAGATCACGGTCGGCCACGCAGAGGTCGTCATCAAACGGGCACAGTGGGCCGCGCTGAAGACCAAGGAGCGCGAGCGGCAGCTGGCCGCGCACTGCTTTCCGGCCGTGAAGGGTCCGCAGGGCCGCTTCTACATCGTCGACCACCATCACCTCGGTTTGGCGCTGCGCGAGGAGCGCGTGACGCGGGTCTGGGTCATGCAGCTGGCCGACCTGTCGCAGGTCGAGGGCGAGGTGTTCTGGCGGACGATGGAGTTCCACCGCTGGGCGCACCCGTTCGACCACAAGGGCAAGCGGCGCAGCTTCGACGCGATTCCGGTGTCGATCGACGGCCTGCGCGACGATCCTTACCGCAGCCTCGCCGGTTGCGTGCGCAGCGCCGGCGGCTATGCGAAGGACACGCAGCCGTACGCCGAATTTCTGTGGGCGGACTTCTTCCGGTCGCGCATCGAAGTCTCCTCCATCCAGCCGTCTCGCAAAGGCCACCTCGTTGCGGCGGTCATCGCTGAGGCGGTGACCATGGCAATGGGCCAGGCCGCACGTTACCTGCCGCCCGCGTCCATCGTCAGCCTCCGGCCTTTGACG
>JASLGD010000556.1 GCA_030150305.1 Caldimonas sp.
GCGAGGCGTCCCGGCAGCGCCGACGTTGCGCCCGATCGCGGCGCAGAAGTGCTCGAACTCCTGCGCCGACTCGGGCCCGGGCCACCGCGACAGGTCGGCGGCCTGAACGCGACGGAACTCGAGCGGGATCTTGACGCCCGCTTCGATCAGCACCGGGATGAGCATCTGGCGCTGCAGCGCGTCGCTCGCTTCGTTGCGCACCCAGGCCGACGCGGCGGAGGCGTGCGACCAGAGCACGACGGCGCAGCGCGCTTCGCCGAGCGCCTCCTCGATGACGTCGTCGAACGTGCGGCCGGGCGGGATCTCGCGATCCCACCAGACCGACCACCCCCGCTGCTCGAGCGCGCGCGCGAGCAAGCCTGCGCGCTCGCGATCTTGTCGGGCGTAGCTGATGAAGATGTCGCTCATCGCTCGCGCTCCTCGGCTCGCCCGCTGCACGGGCGCGAGGCGAGCTTACGCGATGCGCGAGCACCGACCAAGCGATCCGCGCAGCCGAGCGAACGAAGCGACCCGCGGGCAGCCGCCGCGAAGACGGCGCGCTGCGGACGTGCACGCCGTCAGCGGCGCATCAGCGTGCTCTTGCCGAACAGGCTCTCGATCAGGTCGACGGCGATCTCGGCGGTGCGGTTGCGGACGTCGAGCGCGGGATTGAGCTCCATCACGTCGAGCGACGCCAGCGCGCCGGTGTCGGCGATCATCTCCATGCACAGCTGCGCCTCGCGGTACGTGGGGCCGCCCTTGACCGTGGTGCCGACGCCCGGCGCGATGTCGGCGTCGAGGAAGTCGACGTCGAAGCTGACGTGCAGGTGCGTGTTGGCGTCGATCGTCGCGAGCGCGAGCTCCATCGTGTGGCGCATGCCCTGCTCGTCGATGAAGCGCATGTCGAAGACCTCGAGCCCGGCCTCGTGGACGAGGCGCTTCTCGCCGAGGTCGACGCTGCGGATGCCGATCTGGCGCACCCACTTCGGGTTGATCGCCGGCACCTTGCCGCCGATCTCGATCAGCTCCTTGGGGCCGTTGCCGCACAGGCACGCGACCGGCATGCCGTGGATGTTGCCGCTCGGCGTCAGCACGTTGTCGTTGAAGTCGGCGTGGGCGTCGAGCCAGAGGATGCGCAGCTTCTTGCGGGCGTCGCGGCAGTGGCGCGCGACCGCGCTGATCGAACCGATCGCGAGGCTGTGGTCACCGCCGAGCAGGATCGGCATGCGGCCGGCCGCGAGCTCGGCGAAGACCGCGTCGTGGACGCCGCGGCACCACGCGGCGACGGCGTCGAGGTGGCGATAGCCGTTCTCGGGCGCCTGCCACGGGTTCGCCGGCCCGCCGAGGTTGCCGCGGTCGGCGACGTCGAGCCCGTGGCGCACGAGCACCGGCCCGATGTCGGCGACGCGCAGCGCCTCCGGCCCCATGCTCGCGCCGCGCTGGCCGGCGCCGACGTCGGTCGGCGCTCCGATCAAGGTGACGAGGCGGTTCATCGCGCGATCGTCGGTCGAGCGCCGGGCCGCGTCATCGCTTCAGATGTCGAGCGCGAGCTCGCCGCCCTCGGTGTTCGGCAAGTCGTAGCCGTACTCGGCGGCGAGCAGCGCCCACGCCTCCTCGGCGGTCTCGACGAAGTGGAACAGGTGGACGTCGTCGGGCGCGATCATCTGCGTGTCGATCAGCAGGTCGAAGTCGATCAGCCGGGTCCAGAACTCGCGGCCGAAGAGCAGGATCGGGCGCATTCTCGACTTGCCGGTCTGCACGAGCGTCAGCACCTCGAACAGCTCGTCGAGCGTGCCGAAGCCGCCCGGAAAGCAGACGAGCGCGATCGCGCGCATCAGGAAGTGCATCTTCCTGAGCGCGAAGTAGTGGAACTGGAAGCAGAGCTCGGGCGTGATGTAGCGGTTGGGCACCTGCTCGTGCGAGAGCACGATGTTGAGGCCGACGCTCTTGCCGCCGACCTCGAAGGCGCCGCGATTGCCGGCCTCCATGATGCCGGGGCCGCCGCCGGTGACGACGTAGATCGGCTTGTCGAGCGACGCCGAGCGGCGCGTCACGATCGCGGCGAAGCGGCGCGCCTCCTCGTAGTAGCGCGACATCGCGACGCGCGTCTGCGCCGCCTTCAGCAGGCGCGCGTCGCCGCTCGCGCGCGCCGCGGCGAGCTCGCGCTCGGCGACGTCGGTCGCGACGACGCGCGCGCTGCCGAAGAAGACGATCGTCGAATCGACGCCGTGCTCGTTCTGCACGAGCTCGGGCTTGAGCAGCTCGAGCTGGAGGCGGATCGGCCGCAGCTCCTCGCGCAGGAGGAAGTCGACGTCGGTGAACGCGAGCCGGTACGCGCTCTCCGGGCCCTCGTAGCGGGCGTTCGGGCTGACGGTCTCCTTCTCGGCGTCTTCCTGCGCGGTCGGGAACGTGCGCGCCGGGACGGCGCTGGGCTTTTCCATCGTCGGCTAGCTTACGGCAACGCCAGCGCTCGGCTGCCGGCAGGGGCGTGCGATAGGTCCGCTAGCATCGACCCGATTGCACGAAAACGGGAACCACGATGATCCACTGCATCCTGCACGACGCCGCGGACACGGTCGCCGTCGTCGTCGTCGAGGGCGTGACGCGCGGGACCGCGATGACCGGCTGGATCATGGACGACGATCGCACGATCGAGCTCGAGGCGCGCCAGGACATCCCGATCGGCCACAAGGTGGCGCTGCGCGACATGCCGGTGGGCGACACCGTCGTCAAGTACGGCATCGACATGGGGCGCGTCGTCGCGGCGATCAGGAAGGGCGAGCACGCCCACGTCCACAACATCAAGACCAAGCGCTGGTGAGGGGCGCGCCATGACGATCGTCCACCGTGACATCACGTTCCTCGGCTTTCGCCGCGAGAACGGCCGCGTCGGCGTGCGCAACCACGTCATCGTGCTGCCGCTCGACGACCTCTCGAACGCCGCCGCCGAGGCGGTCGCGAACAACATCAAGGGCGCGCTCGCGATCCCGCATCCCTACGGGCGGCTGCAGTTCGGCGCCGACCTCGAGCTGCACTTCCGCACGCTGATCGGCACCGGCTGCAATCCGAACGTCGCCGCCGTCGTCGTGATCGGCATCGAGGACGGCTGGACGAAGAAGGTCACGGACGGCATCGCCGCGACCGGCAAGCCCGTCGTCGGCTTCGGCATCGAGGGCCACGGCGACCACGACACGATCATGCGGGCGTCGAAGGCGGCGCGCGAGTACGTGCAGTGGGCGAGCGAGCAACAGCGCGAGCGCTGCCGGATCGACGAGCTCTGGGTGTCGACCAAGTGCGGCGAGAGCGATACGACGTCGGGGTGCGGTGCCAATCCGACCGTCGGCAACGCGTTCGACAAGCTGCACGCGCTCGGCGCGACGCTGTGCTTCGGCGAGACGACCGAGCTCACCGGCGGCGAGCAAATCGTCGCCGCGCGGTGCGCGAACGACGCGGTGCGCGAGCGCTTCATGTTCATGTTCGACCGCTACCAGAAGGTCATCGAGCGCCACAAGACGAGCGATCTCTCGGACTCGCAGCCGACCAAGGGCAACATCGCCGGCGGCTTGACGACGATCGAGGAGAAGGCGCTCGGCAACATCCAGAAGATCGGCAAGACGTGTACCGTCGACGGCGTCCTCGACAAGGCCGAGATCCCGACGCACCCGGGGCTCTGGTTCATGGATTCGTCGAGCGCCGCCGCGGAGATGGTGACGCTGTGCGCGGCGTCGGGCTACGCGGTGCATTTCTTCCCGACCGGGCAGGGCAACGTGATTGGCAATCCGATCTTGCCGGTGATCAAGATCCGCGCGAACCCGCGCACGGTGCGGCTGATGGCCGAGCACATCGACGTCGACACGTCGGGGCTGCTGCAGCGCGAGATCAACCTCGACCAGGCCGGCGACCGGCTGCTCGAGTGCATGCTGCGGACCGCGAACGGCCGGCTGACGGCGGCCGAGGCGCTCGGCCACCGCGAGTTCGTGCTGACGCGGCTGTACGAGAGCGCCTGAGCGCGCTCGGTGCGACGGCGCCCGAGCGCGCTCGGTGCGCGCGGGCGGCGCGCCGCTCGTCCGCCGGCCGAGCGGAGCGAGCACGAAGGCATGGCCCCTCGCCTGCGAGCCCGCGGCCGTCGTGTCAACATCGAACGCTGACCGGCCCCGCGGGTGAGGACTCGACAGCGGTGCGTTCCGCAGTCTAGGCTCGTCGCCTGCCGCGCCCATGCCCGTGCCCGTGAAACGCGTCCGCTGAGATGAACGATCGAACCCATTTGCTCGACGGCAACGAAGCCACCGGCGTGCTCGAGCGGGCACCCGAACCGCCGGCGCCGAAGCCGGTCATCGCGCTCGCAGCGACGTTCACGATCGACGGCATCGTGGACGCGCTCGAGCACGTGCTCGAGCACGCGGCGCTCGAGCACGAGGTGCGTTGCGGTCCCTATCACCAGGTGTTCCAGCAGCTGCTCGGCAGCGAGCCGCTCTTCTCCGCGCCGGAGACGCGCCTGGCGATCGCGTTCGTGCGCCTGCAGGATTTCGTCCGCGACTTGCCGGATGCGGGCCGCTATGCGCCGTTGCTCGACGAGGTCGTCGACGATCTGCTCGATGCGGCGAAGAAGTTCGCCGCCCGACGCGCCGTGCCCGTGGTCTATGTCGTCTTCGCGCCCGAGCCGGGCCAGGACGCACTGCTGCAGGAGCGGACGGCCCGGCTGGCGAGCGGGCTGCGGGCGATCGCCGGCGCGAGCGTCGTCTCGTCGGCCGCGGCCGATGCCGCGTGCCGCGGCGAGCGCCTCGATCCGCTCGGCGACAAGCTCGCCCACATCCCGTACACGGCCGAGTACTTCGGCGGCCTCGCGCTGGTGGCGGCGCGCGCCGCGCATCGCGCGCTCGTGCCGCCGCACAAGGTGCTCGTCCTCGATTGCGACAACACGCTGTGGCGAGGGGTCGTCGGCGAGGACGGCGTGCACGGGATCTCGTTCCCGCCCGGCGCGCTCGCGGTGCAGCGCTTCGCGATCGAGGCGCAGCAGCAGGGCACGCTCGTCTGCCTGGTGAGCAAGAACGTCGAGCAAGACGTGCTCGAGGTGTTCGCGAGGCGGCCCGAGATGTGCCTGACGCTCGACCACGTCGTCGCGCATCGCATCAACTGGGAGCCGAAGTCGAAGAACATCGTCGAGCTCGCCCGCGAGCTCAACCTCGGCGTCGATTCATTCGCGTTCCTCGACGACAACCCTCTCGAGTGCGCCGAGATGCGCACCGTCCTGCCGCAGGTGACGACGCTGCAGCTGCCCGCCGACGCCGACGTCGGCGGCTTTCTCGCCAACCTGTGGGTGTTCGACCGCGGCCAGGTGACGAGCGAGGACCGTTCGCGCACCCAGCTGTACCGCGAGAACGCGGCGCGCCGCGCGCTCGAGGCGAGCGCTGCCGACGCGGCCGAGTTCCTGGCGTCGCTTCGCGTCGCGATCCAGATCGAGCGCCCGGCCGAAGACGAATGGCCGCGCGTCTCGCAGCTGACGCAGAAGACGAACCAGTTCAACTTCACGACGATCCGCCGCTCCGAGCTCGAGATGCGAGGCCTCGAACGGCAGGGCCGCGAGGTCCTGTCGGTGCACGTGCAGGACAGGTTCGGCGACTACGGCCTGGTCGGAGTCGTCGTCTTCTACTGCGACGAGCGCGCCGTGCATGTCGACACCTTCCTGCTCAGCTGCCGCGTGCTCGGCAAAGGCGTCGAGCAGGAGATCGTGGCTCGCCTCGCGCGCGAGGCCGAGGCCCGCGGGCTCGACCGCATCCTGCTCGCGTTCCGCTCGACGGCCAAGAACGAGCCTGCGCGCAAGTTCGCCGAATCGATCGACGATGCGACGAAAAGCGAGACCGCAGGCGAGGTCGTCTACTCGGTGCCTGCGGCGAGCGCTCGCCACCTGAAGTATCGGTTGGAGCCGGTCGAGGACGCGTCGCCGAGCGCGGCGCTTCGCGATGCAGGCGAGCCCAGGCCGGCGAACGCGATGCGCAGCATCGGCTACGAACGCATCGCGCTGCAGTTGGCGAGCGGCAGCTCCGTCGTCGACGCCGTGCGCGCCAAGCTGCGTCGACGGCGAACGTTGCCGACGCCGGTGGCGCCGGCGACGACCGAGACGCAGCGGCGGCTGGCGGCGCTGTGGGCCGATGCGATCGGCGTGGACGAGGTCGGCGTCGACGACGACTACGCCGCCGTCGGCGGGACCTCGCTGATGGCGGTCGGCCTCGTCGCCTCGGTGTCGCGCGAGTTCGGCGTCGCCCTGCCGGTCACGAGCGTGGTCTCCGCGCCGACGGTGCGCCGGATGGCGGAGCTGCTGGACGCGGCGCCGAGCGCCCGGCAGGTGTTGCTCGACCTGAAGCGGGGAGGCGATGCGACGCTGTACCTGGTCCACGAGGGCAACGGCGAGGCGTTGCTCTACCGGCCGCTCGCGGCCCGGATGCCCGACGACCTCGCGGTGATCGGCATCCAGCCGGCCGGGCTCCCGGCGCTGCCGCTTCCGCACGAGAGCGTGGAGGACATGGCGAGCTGCTACGTTCGCGCGATCCAGGAGGCACGTCCGACCGGGCCGGTCTACCTCGGCGGGCTTTGCGCCGGCGGCCTCATCGCGTTCGAGATGGCGCGCCAGCTTCGCGCGCACGGCAGAGACGTCAAGGCGATCTTCCTGATCGATGCCGCGACGCCGCAGGCGCGCCGGCGAGTCGCCGCGCCGGGCCCCGGCTTTCGCGAGCGCCTGCTCGCGAAGATCGGACCTTCGTCGACCGACGCGTCGCTCGGCGCGAAGCTGCCGAGCGCGGCGCGGACTGCGGTTCGCATGCTCGGCGACTCGTTGCGTCATCGTCTGCGCGCGCGCGCCCGGCAGCGGCTCGTCGAACGCCAGTTCGCCGCGTTTCGCGCGGTGCTTCGCGAGCGCGCGTCGTGGCCTGCGGCGCTGCCGCCGCTGAACGCGATCGAGATCTTCGACGAGGTCGCAACCGGCTACGTGCCGAAGCCCTTGCCCGGCGTGGCGGTCGTCCTCATCCGCGCCAGCGAAGGCGAGGGCGTCGACCGGCCGCTGCGCACCGTCTACGACGATCCCTTGCTCGGCTGGGGCGAGCTCGTCCCGGACCTTGCCGTCGCGGACGTCGCCGGCGGCCACGCCAGCATGTTTCGCGAACCCCACGTGCAATCGCTCGCCGGCGTGCTGATGCCGCGCGTGTCATGCGCGCGTCGGCGTCGGCTTTCCTGCTCGCGCCGACGGCCGTTGCGCACGGCTGCGCGTCGTCGGACCCGTGGCAGCGTCTCTTGCCCACGGTCGTCGCGACGAGCATGGCGACTTCGCTCACCGCAGAGGAGATGACGGCTCGCGAGCGGGCGTCGCTCGACGTCGCCGATCGCCGGCGCGAGGCCGAGTTCGCGGCGGGTCGCCACCACCTGCGAAGGGCGCTCGCCGAGCTGCGGATTGGCTGCGAGGACTTGCCGCGCAGCGCCGCGGCGACGCCGGTGCTGCCGCCGGGCGTGATCGCAAGCGTCGCGCACACCGCCGACGCGCGCGGAGCGCTCGTGGCGGCGGCCGCGGCGCGGGTCGGCGACGTCGGTGTCCTCGGCATCGACGTCGAGGCGACCGCGAACGTGCAACCGCGGCTGTGGGAGCTCTTTCTCGACGACCGCGAGCTCGACGACCTGCTCGCCCATCCGGTCCCGCAGCGCCTGGCGAGAGCAGCGCACTACTGGTGCGCCAAGGAAGCGACCGCGAAGGCGACCGGCGTCGATGGCGATCTCCGCCGCATCCATGTCGCGTTTCGCGACGACGACGACGTCAGCGCATTCGTCGCCCGCGTCGCCGACCGCGTCGTGAACGGCCGCGCGTGCACGTGGCAGCGCTTCTCGCTCGCGGCCGTCGCAACCCGCGACGCGTGATCACGGCGCCGGCGCAGAGCCGTCGCTCGATCGAACCGGCACGACCGCGTAGTTGAGCGCCTGCAACGGATAGACCATGCTGGCGCGGAACGCGGCGGCGTCGAGCGGCGCGCCGCCGCTCAGGTGGTCCTTGAGCAGGAAGATGCGGTAGGCCGCGCGCTCGAGAAAGTCGAGCACCTCGTCCGCGTCGATGCCGTGGTTGGCGAGACCTTCCTGCGTGCAGCCGAGCAGGATGAACGGGCGATCGCGGCGAAGCAGCTGCTCGGCGCCGCGCAGCGCGGCAAGCTCGCCGCCGTTGACGTCGATCTTGATGAAGCCGACGCGCGCGTTGCGATCGACGACGTCGTCGAGGCGCCGGCATTGCACGCGCAGCGTCTCGCGAGGTCCTCCCGGGCCGACGTGCAAGCCGCTCAACGCCGTCTCGCGCGGGCGCACGAAGAACTCCTTCGTCCCGTCGGCCGCGTCGAGCGCCGCTTCGACGACGGTGACGCGCGGGAACTTCGCGCGCAGCCACGCCGCCTTGTGCGGCACCGGCTCGACGGCAAGGTGCTGCCCGCGCGGCGCGAGGCGAACGATCTTGTGCAGGTACGCGCCGACGTGGCAACCGACGTCGATGCAGCGGGTGTCGGCGCGGATCGCGTCGCGCATCACGCGGTCGATGCGTTCGTCTTCGCGGAACAGCTCGGCGAGCTCCGGGTGTCTGCGGCGAAACGGCGCACCCTTGGCACGGCGCAGCCATTCGGCCGGCCGCTGCAGGGGAGTTCCGATCAGGTGCGACGCGAGGCGTTCGTACAGGGACATCGACGGGCTTTCGCGCTTCTCACGCACCAGCCGCTCGGAACGCGAGAACGCGGGACCTCGTGCTCGTGCCATCGAGGAGCATTCCCGACCCGGGCAATCCGCGTGCGGTGCAGGCGGTCGTCACGCCGCCGGACGCGCGCTCGCCGGCCGACTTCGGCAGACCGTGCACGCCGGATCGCGTCGGACGACGACCTCGGTCCATGCCATCGATCGCGCGTCGAGCATCTGCAGCCTGCCGGCGAGCGACTGCCCGATGCCGACGACGAGCTTCAGTGCCTCCGCGGCCTGCATGCTGCCGATGATGCCCACCAGCGGCGCGAACACGCCCATCGCCGCGCACGCGACGTCGACGACGCGTTCGTCGCGAGGGAACACGCACGCGTAGCAGGGCGAGTCGTCCGAACGCAGGTCGTACACCGAGATCTGCCCGTCGAACCCGATCGCCGCGCCGGCGACCAGCGGCTTCGCATGGTGGACGCACGCCGCGTTGATCGCGTGACGGGTGGCGAAGTTGTCGCTGCAATCGACGACGACGTCGGCAGCGGCGACGAGCTCGAGCAGCCGCGCGGCTCCGGCGCGTTCGCGAAGCGCCGTGACGCTGACGGTCGGATTGATGGCGGCGATCGAGCGCGCTGCCGACTCGGCCTTGCCGGTGCCCAGCCGCGCCACGTCGTGCGCGATCTGGCGCTGCAGGTTGGTCAGATCGACCGCGTCGTCGTCGACGATCGTGATCCGGCCGACGCCGGCACTGCCGAGGTACAGCGCGACCGGCGATCCGAGACCGCCCGCGCCGACGACGAGCGCGTGCGCGGCGAGTGCGCGGCGCTGCCCCTCGATGCCGATGTCGTCGAGCAGGAGGTGGCGCGAGTAGCGCAGGAGATCGTCGTCGTCCATCGGCGCCATTTTGGCGGCACCAACGAAAACGCCCGCGCCTGGGCACGGGCGTTCTGGCGCGGACCTCGCCGAAGGCTAGTTGGTCGTGTCGACTTCGGCCTTGCGCTCGACCGCGGTCTTGCTGACCATGACCGTCTTGCCTTTCAGCCGGTTCAGCGCCTGCGTGAGCTGGAAGTCCTCGGCGCTGCCGAACTCGGGCGGCGGCTTGGGCGCGCCGCTGTGCAGCGCGATCTCGGCCTCGTACTTCTTGCGCGCCTCGTCGCGGGCCTTTTCGCGCGCCTCGTCCTTGATCTCGGCGCCCTGGCCGCTCTGCAGGTGCTTCTCGAGGTCGGCCTCGCGCGTGCGCAGCGCAGCGAACAGGTTGCCCTCGGCCGTCTCGTCGAGCATGACGTCGGGAACGATGCCCTTGGCCTGGATCGACGCTCCGCTCGGCGTGTAGTACCGCGCCGTCGTGATCTTGAGCGCGGTGTCGGGCGAGAGCTGACGCACCGTCTGCACCGATCCCTTGCCGAACGTCTGCGCGCCCATGATGACGCCGCGCTTGTAGTCCTGCAGCGCGCCGGCGACGATCTCGCTCGCCGACGCCGAGCCCTCGTTGACGAGGACGATCAGCGGCACCTTCTTGATCGCGTCGGGCAGACGGCGCAGCGGGTCGGAACCGCCGCGGCGCTGGTAGAACTCGGGCGAGGCGCGGAACGTCGCCTTCGAGTCGGGGATCTGGCCGTTGGTCGTGACGACGATCGAGTCGCTCGGCAGGAACGCCGCCGAGATCGCGATCGCGCCTTCGAGGAGGCCACCCGGGTCGTTGCGCAGGTCGAGCACGAGGCCCTTGAGGTTCGGGTCCTGCCGGTAGATGTCGGCCAGCTTGGCGACGAAGTCCTCGACCGTGCGGTCCTGGAACTGGCTGACGCGGATCCACGCGTAGCCGGGCTCGACCATCTTCGCGCGAACACTCTGGGTGCGGATCTCCTCGCGGATGATGTTGACCGGGAACGTGCGGCCCTCGCTCTTGCGGAAGACGGTGAGGACGACCTTGGTGTTCGGCTCGCCGCGCATGCGCTTGACGGCCTGATCGACCGTGAGGCCCTTGACGAGCGTGTCGTCGATCTTGGTGATGAGGTCGCCGCTCTTCAGGCCGGCGCGAAACGCGGGCGAGCCCTCGATGGGCGTGATGACCTTCACCAGGCCGTCTTCCATGCCCATCTCGATGCCGATGCCGACGAAGCGGCCGGTCGTCGCCTCGCGGAATTCCTTGAACGTCTTCTTGTCGAAGTATTGGGAGTGCGGGTCGAGGCCGGCGACCATGCCGCCGATCGCGTCGCTGATGAGCTTCTTCTCGTCGACCGGCTCGACATAGTCGGTCTTGATCATCCCGAACACCGCGGCGAGCTGCTGCAGTTCCTCGATCGGAAGGCGCGAGACCGAATTGCGCGCGGTCGCCTCGAGTTGCATCGTCGCCAGCGCGCCGGTCACGGCACCCAGCGCCAGCCACCCGGCGATCTTCAGTTTCACACCCATTCAACGACCCCTTTTCGCGGCGATTTCCAAGCCGCAGCCAGCCCGCGCCAACGTTGCCATCTCAGTATATTCCGGCAAGCAATTCGGGCGCCCGTCACCCCGGGCAAAGTTGCGTTTCGCGGCTGGTTGTCAAGGGCCGCCGAAACGCGGGGTCGAGGCGGGCCGGATCGCGACACCGGCACGCCGGTTGCCGCGACCATCGGTTTCATCTGCCGCTTGCCATGCCCACTCGCGACCAACCCGCCGGCCCAACCGACCCTTCACGCCCGACAGCTTCCCCGGCGCTGAACCCCGGCGACGCGGCGCCGGCCGGCGCTCCCGGGACCGGCGAAACCGTTTGTCGCCGGTCCGGGGGCGACGG
>JASLGD010000560.1 GCA_030150305.1 Caldimonas sp.
CTTCGACGAGCACGATGCGCGACGAGCTCGTCGAAGCAGCCGTCGTCGCGGCGATCTGCGGCTACATCGCCTGGGGCCTGCTGAGGACGCTCGCCGGCGGCTGATTCGCGACCGCATCGCCCTGCTGCGATGCAGGCCGACGTGCGCCGCGCCGACGCAACGGCGCGCTCGTCGCTAGCCTTGACGAGATCATCCGCAGCCAAGGAGCCGGCATGCTCGTCGTCTGTCCAAATTGCGGCGCGGCCAACCGCGTTCCCCCCGAGCGCGCCGGCGACGATCCGGTCTGCGGCAAGTGCGGCGCCGCGATCCTCGACGGCATGCCGATCGCGCTCGACGCGTCGCGCTTCGACCGCTTCGTCGCCAGGAGCGAGCTGCCGGTCGTCGTCGACTTCTGGGCCTCGTGGTGCGGCCCGTGCCGCGCGATGGCGCCGCAGTTCGAGCAGGCGGCGCGAACGCTGAAGGGCAAGGCCGTCTTCGCCAAGGTCGACAGCGACGCCAACCCGTCGCTGTCGGCGCGCTACGCGATCCGCAGCATCCCGACGATGGTGATGTTTCGCGACGGCAGCGAAGTGAAGCGCCAGTCGGGCGCCGTGCAGGCACCGCAGATCGCCGCCTGGACCACGGCGTGACGGCGCCGGCGGCCGCCTAGCGTCTGCCCCGATGAGCCGCGGCGCGACGCGCCGCGACAATGCCTCGACCACTCGAGGGGTCGGGCATGGCAACGATCGGATTCATCGGCGCATCGGGACTCATGGGCCACGGCATGGCGAAGAACCTTCTCGCCAAGGGCCACGCGCTCGCCTTGACGGTCCACCGCAACCGCGAGCGCGTCGCCGACCTGCTCGCCGCCGGCGCGGTCGAGCGCAAGACGCCGGCCGAGCTCGCGCAGACGAGCGAGATGGTCGTGCTCTGCGTCACCGGCTCGCCGCAGGTCGAGCAGTCGCTCACCGCGGACGATGGCGTTCTCGCCGGGGCGCGCCGCGGCCTCGTCGTCGTCGACTGCTCGACGAGCGAGCCCGACTCGACGGCGCGGCTGCGCGACGCCTGCGCTGCGGCGGGAGTCACGCTCGTCGACGCGCCGCTCACGCGCACGCCGATCGAGGCCGAGGCGGGCCGCCTCAACGTCATGGTCGGCGCCGACGGCGCGACGTTCGCGCAGATCGAGCCGGTTCTGCGCGCCTTCGCCGAGAACGTCTTCCACGTCGGCGGCCCCGGCGCGGGTCACGTCGTCAAGCTGCTCAACAACTTCATCGCGCAGGCGATCTGCACCGCGACCGCGGAGGCGTTCGCCGTCGGCCAGCGCGCAGGAATCGAGCCGAAGCGACTGGTCGAGATCGTCTCCGCAGGGGCGGTCAACTCGGGCCTCTTCCAGATGATGGCCAAGACGCTCGACGGCGACCTCGGCGCGCTGCGCTTCGAGCTCGACAACGCGCGCAAGGACATCCGTTACTACACGCACCTCGCCGAAGGCCTCGCGATCCCGACCCTCGTCGGCGAGGCCGTGCACCAGTCGCTCGTGATCGCGAGCGCGCTCGGCCACGGCAAGAAGTTCGTCCCTTCGCTGGTCGAAGCCCAGCAGCAGCTCACCGGCGCGAAGCTCGTCCCGTAGCACGCACGCTCGCCCCGATGCTGTCCGCGGTCGCCTCGGCGCAAGTGCTCCGCGGCCGAATGCCCGAGTACGGGAATGGACTCCGAAGGAGTCCGCCCTCCCTCCCGGAGGGAGGGGAGCGAAGCTGGGGAGGGAGCAGTCCTGTCAGCGCCCCGGGAGCGATGCATCGGGTCCGCCATAGCGGACCCGATAAATCGCTCCCGCAGTGTCGTCGCTCACGAGCAGCGATCCGTCGGGCAGCGGCAGCACGTCGGCCGGCCTGCCCCACGCGCTCTGGCCTTCGAGAAATCCGGTGAGGAACGGCTCCGGCGTCCCGGCGCGACCTTGCGCATCGATCGGCACGCGGACGACCTGGTAGCCGACCTTGCTGCTGCGGTTCCACGAGCCGTGCTCGGCGATGAAGACGTTGCCGCGGTAAGCCGGCGGAAACTGCGTGCCGCGGTAGAAGCGCATGCCGAGCGCGGCGACGTGCGCGCCGAGCTTGGCCACGGGCGGCGTGAACTCGCTGCACGGGCGGCGGGCGCCGAACTCGGGATCGGCCGAGTCGCCCTGGTGGCAGTACGGAAAGCCGAAGTGCTCGCCGACGCGCGAGACGCGGTCGAGCTCGTCGGCCGGAAGATCATCGCCGAGCATGTCGCGGCCGTTGTCGGTGAACCAGAGCGTGCCGTCGGTCGGGCTCCAGTCGAAGCCGACCGAGTTGCGCACGCCGCGCGCGACCGTCTCGATCTCGCCGCCGCGGTCGACGTCGATCCGCTGGATGACGCCGTGGCGCTCGTCGGGAACGCAGACGTTGCACGGCGCGCCGACGCCGAGGTAGAGCTTGCCGTCGGGGCCGAACGCGATGAAGCGGCGGCCGTGGTGCGTCTCGCTCGGGAAACGGTCGCTGACGACGCGCGGCGCGGGAGGAGATGCGAGGCGGTCGTCGATGCCGTCGAAGCGGAACACGCGCTCGAGCGCGCCGACGAAGAGCGTGCCGTCGCGATAGGCGACGCCGGTCGGCACCTCGAGGCCGCTCGCGACGGCGTGCACCGTCGCGCGCGCGCCGGGCGCGCCGAGCTGCACCGCATACACCCTGCCCGGGCCCGCCGAGCCGACGTAGACGATCGCCTGCGCGCCGTCGTGGCGGCCGAGCGCCATCTCGCGCGCGTTCGGCACTGCGTCGGTGACGAGCTCGACGCGAAAGCCCGCAGGGACGCGCAGCTTCTCGAGCTGCGGCGCCGCGCCTGCACCGACGTTCGCGAGCACGGCGGCGAGCGCCACGAGCGCGCGGACCCAGGCGGTTGCACGTCCGACCACGATCTCCATCGCCGCTCCCTTGGCTAGGCGCGTGCCACGCGGTCGGTGGTCGCCGCAGCGACACCGACCTTTTCGCCGGCGGCGGCGATCTCGGCCCACGTCACCGAATCGACCGGGATGCCGTCGCGCAGCCGCCGCGCGCGCGATGCGCGCTCGGGCTCGCCCGGCGTGAGGACGCGCTCGACGCCGCGCTGCGGCGGCGACGCGGTCGCGTACGCGACGTAGCCCTCGAGCTCGCGCGCGAGATTCGCCGCGGTGCCGAGGCGGCCGGGATCGACGAGGATCGAGAACATGCTGTTGAGAACGCGGCGGCGGCCGTCGGTCACCGCGCGCGCCGTCTCGCCGCCGGCGAGCGCGCCGCCGAGCAGCTCGCAGACGAGCGCCAGCCCCGCGCCCTTGTGCTCGCCGAACGGCAGCAGCGCGCCGAGCGGCTCGACGACTGCGTAGCGCGGCTCGACCGTCGGCTCGCCGCGGTCGTCGATCAGCGTGCCGGGCTCGACCGTCACGCCCTTGTTGAAGGCGACGCGCGTCTTGCCCTGCGCGATCTTGCTGGTCGCGAAGTCGAGCACGATCGGCTCGCCGCCGGCACGGGGGATGCCAACGCAGAACGGATTGGTCCCGATGCGTGCGTCGCGGCCGCCGAACGGCGCGACGATGGGTCGCGACAGCACGTTGACGAAATGGATCGAGACGAGGCCCTCGCCGATGCATTGCTCGGCCCAGTGGCCGATCCTGCCCAGGTGGTGCGAATGCGCGAGCCCGACGACACAGACGCCATGCTGCCTGGCGCGCTCGGCGCCGAGCGCCATCGCCTCGCGGCCGATCACCTGGCCGTAGCCGCGCTGGCCGTCGAGCGTGAGCAACGCGCCGCTGTCCTGGCGGACGGCGACGTGAGCGTTGACGGCAAGGCCGCCTTCGAGGACGGCGTCGACATAGCGCGGCACCATGCCGACGCCGTGCGAGTCGTGGCCGCGCAGGTTCGCCTCGACGAGGTTGGCCGCCACCTCGGCAGCCTCGGCGTCGTGAGAACCCGCGGCGGCGACGATGGCATGAACCGCGGACCGAAGGGCGTCGGCGCGAAAGGTAAAAGTCTCGGTCATGGCATCGCCAAGGAGTAGAGTGCCCGGAGGGTACCAAGTCGTCGCGCCTTGATCATCGGAGGCTCGCATGCATCGCACGTTTTCCCGGCTCCCGTCTCTCGCCCTGTTATCGCTCGCTCTCGCTGCCGCTTCGGCCAACGGCGCGACCGGGTCGACCGAGGTCGTCCAGCAGCGGCTGAGCGACGGCCGCATCCTCCTCACCGACCACCCGGTGCGCGGCGCCACGACCGAGCGCTCGTGGCAGATGACGAACGAGGATCCGGTCGCCGCGCGTCAGCGCGCCGCCGACGTCCGCGCCGAGGCGAAGGAGGTCAGCGAGCGCATCCAGCGCGCGATCGACGCCGAACGCCGCGCCGACATGCAGCGCGAGCAGACCCGGCTCGCCGCGCTCGCCATGGCGCAGCAGCAGCAGCACGACGACGAGCCGCTCTATTACGGCGGCATCCCGGCGTATGGGATCGGCAACGCGATCGCCGCCGGACGCGGCCGTGGCCGCGGCGGCCATGTCGCGCACCACGACAACGTCCCGAGCACCGACCGCTGGGGCAGCACCGCGAAGTTCGGCACGGTGGGCAAGTACGGCGCGGCGACGGCGCCGCAGTCGACCTTGACCGGCCGCACGTTCGAAGGCCGCTGAGCGCGCGGCGCGCATCCGGCGACGTCGCCGGCATCCCCGCGCAGGCTGGCTCCCCGGCCGACCCGTTATCCTTCCGCGCAGGCGCCCTGCCCGGCGCCGTCGCGCCATGCTGATCGACTTCTTCTTCACCCTGCGCGCCGCCAAGCTCAAGGTCTCGGTGAAGGAGTACCTCACCTTGCTCGAGGCGATCCACGCCGGCGTCCTCGACGACGGCGACGAGGGCCCGACGGTCGACCGCTTCTACTACCTCGCGCGCACCGCGCTGGTCAAGGACGAGGCGCAGTTCGACAAGTTCGATCGCGCCTTCGCGGCGTACTTCAAGGGCGTCGAGCTGATCACCGACTTCAGCCAGGACATCCCGCTCGAGTGGCTGCAGAAGCGCCTCGAGCTCGAGCTCTCGCCCGAGGAGAAGGCGAAGATCGAGAAGATGGGCTGGGACGAGCTCATGGAGACGCTGAAGAAGCGCTTCGAGGAGCAGAAGGAGCGCCACGAAGGCGGCAACAGGATGATCGGCACCGGCGGCACGAGCCCGTTCGGCGCCTACGGCTACAACCCGCAGGGGATCCGCGTCGGCCAGGACAAGGGCCGCAACCGCTCGGCGGTCAAGGTCTGGGACCAGCGCCAATACAAGGACTACGACGACTCGCTCGAGCTCGGCACGCGCAACATCAAGGTGGCGCTCAGACGCCTGCGCCGCTTCGCACGCGAGGGCGCCGAGGAAGAGCTCGACCTCGACGACACGATCCATTCGACCGCGGCCAACGCCGGCCTGCTCGACATCAAGATGATCCCCGAGCGGCACAACAAGGTGAAGGTGCTGCTCCTGATGGACGTCGGCGGCACGATGGACGAGCACATCCACCGCGTCGAGGAGCTCTTCAGCGCCGCCAAGACCGAGTTCAAGCACCTCGAGTTCTATTACTTCCACAACTGCGTCTACGACTTCATGTGGAAGAACAACCGCCGGCGCTACAGCGAGAAGTTCAGCACCTGGGACGTCATCCGCAAGTACAACAAGGACTACAAGCTGATCTTCGTCGGCGACGCGACGATGAGCCCGTACGAGATCCTGCAGCCGGGCGGCAGCGTCGAATACAACAACGAGGAGGCCGGCGCCGAGTGGCTGCAGCGGCTGACCGGCGCGTTCCCCAAGTTCGCCTGGATCAACCCCGAGCCGCAAGGCGTGTGGGGCTATCGGCAGAGCATCGCGGTCATCCAGCAGCTGATGAACCAGCGCATGTTCCCGCTCACCTTGCCCGGGCTCGAAGGAGCCATGCGACTGCTCGCCAAATGACGCGCCGAGCCCCGGACCGACTCCGCGCGGGCCGGTTCGAGGTGGCGCGGGGCGCGACGCTGCTGCGGTTGCTCGTCGGAGCGCTGTTCGCGCTCGCGCTCGCCGGTTGCGCGTCGCTGCCGTTCTTCGGCCACAAGGACGACGACGGCGAGAAGAGCGAGCCGCTCGTCGCGCAGTACGACATCGAGGTCGACGCGCCGAAGCCGCTCGACAAGCTCCTGCTCGACTACCTCGACGTCAGCCGCTTCCAGAAGGCACCGCGCTCGGAGGCGGTCACGTCGCTCGAGCTCGACCGCCTCGCAGCCGGCGTTCCGGCGCAGGCGAAGACGCTGCTCGAGACCGAGGGCTACTTCAGCGCCGAGGTGACGATCGCACGCAGCGATCCGCCGGGCGCGCTGCCGCTGCTGAAGATCGTCGTCGTGCCCGGCCCGCGCGTGCACGTCGAGCGCGTCGCGATCGACTCGACGACGCCGCTCGCGGCGCATCCGCCGTCGCGCGAGGAGCCGTGGAGCGATCGCCTCGAGCACGCCCGCGACGTCTGGCCGCTGAAGCCCGGCGAGCCGTTCCGGCAGCCCGCGTGGAACTCGGCGAAGACGTCGACCCTCGCCGCCGTGCGCGGCGACGGCTATCCGACGGCGACCTGGAAGGCGACGCACGCGCTCGTCGACGCGACCGCGAACACCGCAGCGCTCGATCTCACGCTCGAGCCCGGCGAGCTGTACCGCCTCGGCGAGATCCGCGTGCAGGGCATCAGTCGCTTCGACGAGTCGGCGGTGCGGCGGCTGGCGACGTTCTTCCCCGGCGCCGAGTACAGCGAGCGGCTGCTGCTCGACTACCAGGACCGACTGCTCAAGCTCGGCCTCTTCGAAGGCGCGTCGGTCGAGCTCGACACGAGCGGGCCGCCGGACGCGGCGCCGGTCGTCGTCAAGGTCAAGGAGCTGACGCAGCACCAGGCCAACTTCGGCGTCGGCTACAGCGCCAACACCGGCCCGCGCGCGAGCGTCGAGCACTACGACCGCAAGGTGTTCGGGCTGCCGTGGGTCTCGCACTCGTCGCTGATCTACGGCCCCGACCAGAAGCTGCTCGGCATCGAGCTCACCTCGTATCCGCGCGAGGACATGTGGCGAAACCTGTTCGCCGCCAACGTCGAGCAGCTGCGCTCGGCCGACGAGACGCGCAACAGCAGCACGGCGCGCGTCGGCCGCTCGTACGACTCGAACCGCTTCGAGCGGCTCGCGTTCGCCGAGATCACGCAGGCGCGCGTCGACAACGCGGCGCTCACCGACGCCAGCGTCGCCGCATCGCTCAACTACAACTGGCTGCGTCGCGACGTCGACAGCGTGCTGCAGCCGACCGTCGGCAGCGCGCTCGCGCTGCAGACCGGAATCGGCTACGGCTCGGGACGCGAGCAGCGCGTCGACCTGCCCGCGGAGGAGCACAGCCAGGGTCCGTTCCTGCGCGCGTACGCGCGCTACAACATCTACCGGCCGTTCGGCGGCTGGTACGGCAACGCGCGCGTCGAGGCCGCGCAGGTGTTCGTGCACAGCCGCATCGCCGTTCCCGACACCGTGCTCTTTCGCGCCGGCGGCGACAACTCGGTGCGCGGCTACGGCTATCGCACGCTCGGGCCGCGCGTCAACGGCGTCGTCGTCGGCGGTCGCGTCGAGGCGACCGCGAGCGTCGAGTTCGAGCACTCGCTGACCGAGCGGCTGCCGTCGCTCTTCGGCGCGCTCTTCGTCGACGCCGGCAACGCCGCCGACCAGTGGAACGAATTTCATCCGGTCGTCGGCGTCGGCACCGGCCTGCACTACCGCAGCCCGGTCGGGCCGCTGCGACTCGACGTCGCCTACGGCATCCAGGAGCAGCGCTGGCGACTGCACCTGAGCGTCGGCGTCACCTTCGCCGCGACGCAATGAGCACCGACGCCGACCGCGACGCCGCGCCGCGCGACGACGAACGCGGCGAGCCGCCGCGCCGGCGGCCGCGGCGCGCGTGGCGATGGCTGGCCGGAACGTTCGCCACGCTCGCGCTCGTCGTCGTCGGCGGGGTCGCCGCGCTGCTCTGGGCGCTGCACGACACCGGCGGCAGCGCGTGGCTGCTGCGGCGTGTGCCGCAGCTCACGGTGACTGCGCCGAGCGGCTCGCTGATCGGCGACTTCGCCGCCGAACGGATCGAGATCGCGTTGCCCGGCAGTGGTGTGGTGCGACTCGACGCGCCGAGCTGGCACGCGCTCGCAGCGGAGCGCGGCGACCGCGGTCGCTGGCTCCGCCTGCGCATCGCGACGCTGCACGCGGACCGCGTCACGTGGCTCGCGACGCCGGCAACGACCCCGGGCGAGCCGCCGCGGCCGCCGGCGACGCTGCGGGTGCCGATCGAAGTCGAGGTCGACGCCGCGACCGTCGACGAGCTGCGCATCGGCGACGACGACGCGATGCCGCTGCGGATGCTG
>JASLGD010000023.1 GCA_030150305.1 Caldimonas sp.
CGCGCGGGCACTGCTGCTGCTCGAGCAGCGGGCGGGCACGTCAGCGCGCGACGATGCCGCGCTGCGCTGGCGCCTCGTGCGCGCGCGCGAGCGGACGCTCGAGCTGCAGGCGCGACGCGACGAGCAGGTCGCCGACCTCGATGCGCTGGAACGTCTCGCCGACGCGCTCGACGACGACGCGAAGCGTGCGTTCGCGGCGCGGCGCCGCAGCTTTCGGGCGCTGCGGATCGGCGACTGGCCTGCCTGCGAGCGCGCCGCGAGGGACGGCGTCGCGCACGCCGAGCGCGCCGGCGATCGCGGCGAGCGCCTGCACGCGATGCGCCTTCTCGCGTCGGCGCGCGCGATGCAGGGCGACCTCGAGGGCGGCAAGGCGCTGGCCCGGCAGGCGCTCGACGAAGCGCGCGAGCACGGCCTTCGCGAGAACGAGGCACCCCTGATCAACACGCTGATCGTCATCGCCAACCTGCAGGGCGACGTGATGGGCAACCTCGAGCTGAGCCGCCGCAACCTGCTGCTCACCCGAGAGAGCGGCGATCGGCAGAGCGAAGCGACCGACCTCTCGAACCTCGGCGTCGCGTGGCTCGAGCTCGGCGAGCTGGAGCAGGCGCGACGCGATTCGGAAGCGGCGCTCGTCATGCTGCGGACCAACGGCGACCGCGTCATCGAGGGCGCGACGCTCTGCAACCTCTCGGACATCGCGCTCATGCAGGGCGACGCGGCAGCGGCGCTCGCGCTGGCGCGCGCGGCGGTCGAGGTGCTGGCATCGGCGCAGGCGCGCGACCGCGCGCTCGATGCCTGGCTCAAGGTCGGCCATGCCGAGCTCGCGCTCGGCCACCACGACGCGGCGCGCGCTGCCTTCGAGCGCATGCGCGGCGAGGCGCTGGCGCTCGGCAGCGCGTGGCAGCACGACGCCGTCGCCGGGCTGGCGCGCGTCGCCCTGGCGCAGCGCGACGATGCGCGCGCGCTCCGCGAGCTCGAGCCGATCGTGGCGCACGTTGCCGCCGGCGGCACGCTCGACGGCAGCGTCAAGCCGCGCCTGGTCGAGCTGACCTGCCACGAGGTGCTCGCGCGTGCCGACGATCCGCGCGCCGGCTGGTGGCTGAGGCGTGCGGAGGAGGCGCTGCGCGCGCAGGCGGCCACGATCGACGATCCCGCGCTGCGGCGAAGCTTTCTCGACAACGTGCCGCACCATCGCGAGATCGTGCGAGCCGCCGAGCGCGGCCCTTCATAATCGCCCGCCGATCGGCTCGCGCCTCGCGCCTCTTCGCCCATGCTCAGCGAGCCACGGCTCGATCCCGTCCAGACGAAGCGCTTCGAGGAAAAGCGCGAAGCGATCCTGAACGCCGCGGCCGTCGTCTTCAACGAGCGCGGCCTGCGCGGCGCGACGTTCGCGGACGTCGCGGCAACGGTCGGGCTGGTCCCGGCGAGCGTCACCTACTACTACCGCAAGAAGGACGATCTCGCGCTGGCGTGCTTCCTGCGCGCGACGGCCAACTTCGAGCGGATCGCCGTCCAGGCCGCCAGCGCGCGCGACGTGCCGACGCGCGTGCGCGCGTTCCTCCGCGGCCACGCCGAGCTGCTCGCGCGGATCGCGGTCGGCGACGCGCCCGACATGATCTTCTTCAACGAGCTGCACGCGCTGCCGGAGCAGCATCTGCAGCAGATCTACGACGCCTACACCGACCTGTTCCGCAAGGTGCGTCGGCTGCTTCGCGGGCGCGAAACCGAACGGCTCGGTCGCGACGAGCTGACCGCCCGCGCGCATCTGCTGATCGGCGGCGCGCACTGGCTGCGGCGCTGGATCGAGCGACACGAGCCGGGCCAGTACGCCCGGCTCGCCGAGCGGGTCGCCGACATCGTGCTCGAAGGGCTCGCCCGCGGACCCTGGCGCGGGCTCGGCGCCGAGCAGGACTGGCAGCTCGTGAGCGACGCCGGCGGCCGGGTCGAGGCGTTCCTGCGCGCGGCGACGCAGCTCATCAACGAGCAGGGCTACAAGGGCGCCTCGGTCGACAAGATCTCGGCGCGCGCCCACGTCACGAAGGGCGCCTTCTACCACCACCACGACACCAAGCAGGACCTCATCGAGCTGTGCTTCGAGCGCACGTTCGCGGTCCTCCGTCGCACCCTCGACCTCGCCGACGCCGCCGGCGGCGACGGCCACGAGCGGCTGCGCGCCGCCGTCTGCGCGCTGATCCGCTTCCAGCTGTCGGACGAAGGGCCGCTGCTGCGCGTCACGGCGACGAGCGCGGTGCCGGAGTCGTCGCATCGCGAGCAGGTCCTGAAGACGCTCGGTCGCCTCGTCGAGCGCGTCGCGCAGACGGCCGTCGACGGCATGGCCGACGGCTCGCTGCTCGTCACCGATCCGATCTCGGCCGCGCAGTTCGTCGTCGCCGGGATCAACACCACCGCCGAAGCGCGCCGCTGGATCGTGCGCGTCGGCGCCAGCGACGGAGTGCGCCTGTACGCGCCGCCGATCCTGCACGGCCTGTTGTGCGGCCCCGCTCCGGGGCCGGCGCTGGGGCGCTGACGACGTCGTTTCTAAGCTTCCGTATGGTCGCTTGCCTGCTTCGTGTCCGGCGCACGTCGGACATCGTCCGGGAGGGCTCGTCCGGTAAAGCCTCTCCGAGATAAGTAAAACCCCTCGTTTCAAATTTCGGGTACGGACTAGTATCGATCGGCAACGAGAGCGCCGACGCGAGATCGGCGCCTGTTCCCAAGCGGAATCACGAGAGGAGACAAGCGATGGGTGAGATGCGTGCGCGCAGGGCTGGCGCTTCGAGACGCGTTGCCGGGGCACTGGCGTTGGTGGCAGGGTGGTTCGGCGCCGGCGGCGCGCTCGCCGTCGCGCCGCCGCAGATCCTGGTGCTCTCGAATCGGGCCGACCTCGTCTCCGGCGGCGACGCGCTGGTCGAGGTCAAGTGGCCGGCGGGAGCGAACGTCGCGTTCGCCAAGATCGCCGTCAACGGCGTCGACGTGAAGAGCTCGTTCGCGATGCGCGCCAACGGGCGCTACATGGGTCTCGTGAGCGGCCTGCAGAACGGCAACAACGTGCTCACCGCGCGCATCCCCGGCGCCGGCGCGCAGATCACGATCAACAACCATCCGAGCGGCGGCCCGGTGTTCTCGGGTCCGCAACTGAAGCCCTGGATCTGCGCGACGAAGGTGTCGCAGTCGGTCACCGTCGTCGGCAATCCGGGAAGCACGCCGCCGACGGCGACCGCCAACACCAAGGCGAGCGGCCTCAACGACGACCCGAGCGACGCTCAGTGCGACACGCCGCCGACGTACACCTACTTCTACCAGCCCGCTGCGCTGCAGGGCTCGAACTGCGTGTTCGCGACCAGCGGCGCCAACGCGTGCTTCACCGCGTACGACCCGGCGGCGCGTCCGGACGACGCTTCGATCGCCAACTTCACCAACGACCGCGGCGTCACGGTGAAGAGCCTGATCCGCGTCGAGCGCGGCTCGATCAACCGCACGATCTACCAGCTCGTGACGTTCTTCGATCCGAAGGACGCCAACAAGCCGTGGGATCCGCCCAAGGGCTGGAACGGCAAGCTCGTCTGGCAGTTCGGCCCGAGCGCGGCGGTGAGCCGCTTCGAGCAGACGCCGGCACGCAGCCTCTTCGATGCGTCGGGCGGCGTCGGCCTGCCGCTCGGCTTCATGATCGCGACGTCGTCGCTGACCGACCACGGCACGAACTCCAACGACCAGCTCGGCGCCGAGACCGTGATGATGGTCAAGGAACGGATCATCGAGCAGTACGGCGAGATTCGCTACACGATCGGTGACGGCTGCTCGGGCGGCTCGATCATGCAGCAGGTGATCGCGGGCGCGTATCCCGGCCTCGTCGACGGCATCCAGCCGCAGTGCAGCTTCCAGGACACGCACACGACGTTCATCGAGATCGCCGACTGCGGCGACCTGCAGGCGCACTACTACACGACGCCGAACGGCTCGGCGCTCACGACCGCGCAGCGCTCCGCGATCAATGGTCACAAGAACACGGGCTTCTGCAACGCGTGGATCACGTCGTTCCTGCCCGCCGGCGACCCGACGCGCGCCGCCAACTGCGGCAGCGGCTTTCCGGCGGCGCTGGTCTACAACCCGACGACGAACCCGTTCGGGATCCGCTGCGACGGCGCCGACCACGACGTCGCGATGCTCGGCCAGTTCATCGACAGCGACGGCATCCCGAAGGCGATCACTTCGGTCGACAACGTCGGCATCCAGTACGGGTTGAAGGCGCTGCGCGCCGGGGTCATCTCGGCGGAGGAGTTCGTGAAGCTCAACGAAGGCGCAGGCGGCTACAACGCCGACCTCGTCTGGAAGCCGCAGCGCTCGGCGATCACGCCGGACATGGCGCGCGTGTACTACTCGAGCGCGATCGTCTCCGACGGACGCCAGCTCGCGAAGACGCCGATCATCGACCTGCGCGGCAACGAAGCGGTGAACGGCGACATCCACTCGAACTGGCGCCCGTTCGGCATGCGGGCGCGCCTCGACGCCGACGCGGGCGGCCACGGCAACCACCTGATCTGGGAGTTCAACTCGACCAGCGGCTCGTCGGCGCCGGGCGCAGCGCTGACGCGCAAGGCCTTCCTGACGATGGACGCCTGGCTCGCCGGCATCGAGGCCGACGGCAGCAACACGCCGCGCGAGATGAAGGTCGTGGCGCACAAGCCGGCCGGCGCGGCCGACTTCTGCCTGACGACGATCGGTGCGACCGACGCGGACCTCGCCAATCCGCTCTCGCTCGACGATCCGAACTGCCCGGTCAAGCACGAGTCGACGCCGCGCCAGGTCGCCGACGGTCCGCTCGCCGAGAACATCTTCAAGTGCACCCTGAAGCCATTCCAGGCGGGCGATGCCGCGTACGGTGGCGTGACGTTCACGAACGACCAGCTCGCGCGTCTGCAGGCCGTGTTTCCGAACGGCGTCTGCGACTGGAGCCAGCCCGGCCAGGGCCAGCAGCCGGCGATCCCGTGGGCCACGTTCATGAACGGCCCCGGCGGGCAGGCGCTCGGCGACCCGCCCGTGTCGGGGCCCATCCCCTGACGCCGACGCCGAGACCTCTCGCGACCGCCATCCAACTGGAGACCCGTCATGAACTTAGTCCCCCATCAGCATCGTGCAACCGTCGTCGCGGCGGCGTTGTTCCTGGCCGCAGCCGGCGCGCAGGCCGCCGACCTCGTCACCAACGGCGGCTTCGAGACGGGCACCCTGTCCGGCTGGTCGACGACCGGGCCGCTCGACTTCGTCGGCATCGATGCGTTCGCAGCGCACAGCGGCAACTTCGGCGCGTTCTTCGGCCCGGACACGCCGGTGACGCTGACGCAGTCGCTGACGACCGCGCCGGGCGGCCTGTACCAGGTCAGCTTCTGGCTGTCGCTGCAGGACAGCTCACAGCCGAACAACTTCTCGTGGTCGTGGAACGGCGTCACGCAGGCCGCGTCGTTCAACAACGCGACCGGCTTCGACTACAAGCAGTTCACCGCGTTCGTCAGCGCGCCCGGAGGCTCGTCGACGCTGTCGTTCAGCTTCACCGACCCGCAGTCGTTCTGGCTCTTCGACGACGTGTCCGTCACCGCCGCGGTGCCGGAGCCGACCACCGCATTGATGACCGGGCTGGGCCTGGTCTCGCTCGTCGTCGCGCGTCGTCGCCGTCGCGTGTCCTGAGCTCGCGAGCCGGCGCGGGCGCCGACGCTCGCGCTGACCGCGGCGGGCCGCTAGCATCGAGCGCGCTTCGTGCAAGCGCGCCACGATGATTACCAGACGCCAGGCGCTGCGACGGCTCGCATCGCTCGCTTCGTTGTCGAGCGCTCCGCTCGCGTTCGCCGCGGGCGTGCAGAAGCGGATCGGCATCCTCTCCGAAGCCTCCGCAGGCACGCTCATCTGGGAGTCCGATTTCTGGCAGCGCATGGCCGAGCGCGGCTGGCTCGTCGGCGGCAACGTCGCCGTCGAACGCGCCTTCGCCGAGGGCAGGTCGGAACGCCTGCCGCGGCTCGCCGAGGAGCTCGTCCGCAAGGGCGTCGACGTCATCGTCGGCGACGGTGACCAGGAGGCGATCGTCGCCGCAGCGCGTGCCACGCGAGCGATCCCGATCGTCGTCTTCGAGGTGCTCGATCCCGTCGAGCAGGGGCTGGTCGAGTCGTTCGCCCACCCCGGGCGCAACGTCACCGGGATCTCGCTCTCGCGCGGGCCCGATCAGGCGCTCAAGCGACTGCAATACCTGCACGCGATCGCACCGTCGGCCAAGCGCCTGTGCTGGCTCTGGGGCCACGACACCAGCCTGGCGACGCGCGTCGACGGCAGCCGCTACGACGTTGCCGCGTCGCTCGCGGCCGCGGTCCGCAGCCTGCAGTTCGAGACGCGCATCTACCGCGTCACCGGTCCCGCCGAGATCGACCGCGCGCTCGCCGACGCCACGGCGTGGCGCGCGCAGGCGCTGACGTCGAGCGGTCTGCCGCCGTATCTGGCGCGGCGCGAGATCGCGCGGTTCGCGCTCCGCGAGCGCCTGCCGAGCGCCTTCGCCGGTGCCGAGTTCGTCGAGGCCGGCGGCTTGCTGTCGTACGCGGTCGCCGCCGCGGAGGTCGACGCGCTCACTGTGCGCTGGATCGACTACGTCGATCGCGTGCTGCGCGGCGCGAGCCCGGCGGACCTGCCCGTGCTCTCTGCCGACCGCTACGAGCTCCGGATCAACACGACCACCGCCGAGACGCTGGGGCTCTCCATCCCGCAGTCGATCCTGTCGCGCGCCGACGCGCTCGTGCGCTGATCGCGGCTACGCTGTGCAGCTGCGCCACTGCCGGCTGTAGCTCGCCGCCGGCTGCACGACGACCGTCGCACCGCTCGGCTTCGGCGAGCCGCTGCCGGTCTCGAGCTCGAGCTTCATCGCGTACTTCTCGAAGAACGCGTCGAACATCTCGCCGCCGCGCGTCCCGACCGCGTACAGGCGATCGCTCGCGGGATCCCATTCGAGCAGCACGGCGGCGAGCGCCTGCGGCGCCGGGCCGTCGATGACGCGGCCGCCGCGCAGCGGGTCGTAGCGCGAGTTGTCGCCGCAGCAATGGATGACGTGCGCCGGCTCGTTGCGGCCGCCGTCGCGCAGGCCGATGAAGCTGATCGCCGCCGTCGGGTACATCAGCTTGTGCGCGCAGATCGCCGAGAAGGCGACGATCGAACGGTGCGGGCCGACGCCGGCCGGCGCCGCGTAGCGCTGCTTGTCCTTGGTGACGAGCTCGGTCGCCGGAACCTCGCGCTCGAACGCCATCACGAACACCGGCGACGCGGTGTACGGATAGTTGAAGAGGAACGCCTCGTTCGTCTTCAGCGCGCGTGCCGGCCAGGCAACGCCGTGCACGTCGACGAGGAGCGAGCGCGGATGGTGCTGGACGACGTCCGCCGCAGCGAGCGCCGGCAGCGCACCCGAGCCCGCCCACGCTCCGGCGACGCAGGCCGCCTGCCGCATCAGCTCGCGGCGGCGCGGATCTTCGGGATCGATGGCCACGCGGCGACGCTACAAGAACCGCGCGACGGCGGCAATTCGGTGCGCTGGCAATCCGCGCGCCTCAACCGGCCGCTGCTCGCGGAGCTGGAGCCGCCAAGCCGCCGGCGCGCGGCTCGGATCGCACGACACGGCCGCCGGCGCCGCCCGCGCCCGGCCCGATCTCGATCTCCCAGTCGCTCGCGGCGATGACGCGCTCGTCGTGCTCGACGACGATCACCGTGTTGCCGGCGTCGACGAGGCCCTGCAGCTGCGCCATCAGCCGGTCGACGTCGGCGGGGTGCAGGCCCGTGGTCGGCTCGTCGAGGACGTAGAGCGAGCGGCCGCGCTGCTGCTTCTGCAGCTCGGTCGCGAGCTTGATGCGCTGCGCCTCGCCGCCCGAGAGCTCGGTCGCCGGCTGGCCGAGGCGCAGGTAGCCGAGGCCGATGTCGCGCAGCAGAGCGAGCGGCTTCAGCACCACGGGCTCGTCGGCGAAGAACTCGCAGGCGCCGTCGACCGTCAGCGCGAGGACGCCCGCGATCGACTTGTCGTGCCACTTCACCTCGAGCGTCTTCGCGTTGTAGCGCGCGCCGTGGCACGTCGGACAGGGCGCGTAGACGCTCGGCATGAAGAGCAGCTCGACGCTGACGAAGCCTTCGCCCTCGCACGTCTCGCAGCGTCCCTTGGCGACGTTGAACGAGAAGCGGCCGGCGTCGTAGCGGCGGGCGCGCGCCGCGGGAGTCGCCGCGAAGAGCTTGCGCACGGCGTCGAAGAGGCCGGTGTAGGTCGCGAGGTTCGAGCGCGGCGTCCGGCCGATCGGCTTCTGGTCGACGCGGACGAGCCGCGCGATCCGCTCCATTCCCGCTTCGATGCGTCCGTGCGTCTCGGCGGCGAGCGTCGGCCCGTCGCCGCTGTCGCCGTCGTCGTCTTCTGCGTCGGCTTCGTGGCCGAGGTGGCGGCAGACGAGTTCGACGAGCGCGCCGCCGACGAGGCTCGACTTGCCGGCGCCCGAGACTCCGGTCACCGCGGTCAGCACGCCGAGCGGAAAGCGGACGTCGAGGCCGTCGAGGTTGTTGCGCGTGATCCCGCGCAGCACCAGCCAGCCGTGCGGCTCGCGCGCGCGCCGCACCGGCAGCGGCGCGCGGTCGAAGAGGTAGCGCGCGGTGTGCGACGCGGCGACGTCGGCGAGCCCGGCGGGCGGGCCGCTGTAGAGGACGCGGCCGCCGCGCTCGCCGGCGTCGGGACCGACGTCGACGATCCAGTCGGCACGGCGCATCGTCGCGAGGTCGTGCTCGACGACGAAGACCGAGTTGCCCGAGCGCTTGAGCGCGTCGAGCGCGCCGAGCAGCGCAGCGCCGTCCTTCGGGTGCAGCCCTGCCGTCGGCTCGTCGAGCACGTAGACGACGCCGAACAGGTTCGAGCGGATCTGCGTCGCGAGGCGCAGGCGTTGCAGCTCGCCCGACGAGAGCGTCGGCGTGCTGCGGTCGAGCGACAGGTAGCCGAGGCCGAGCGCGCGCAGCGTCTCGATGCGCGCGACGACGCCGGCGGAGATGCGCTGCGCGGCGATGCGCTTTTCTTCGGAGAGGTCGGGCGTGCGGCGGACGTCGAACGCGCCGGCGGCTCGGCGCACGCCGGCGC
>JASLGD010000053.1 GCA_030150305.1 Caldimonas sp.
CGACGCACCGCGCGCAGCCGGCGCCATGCTCGCGGTCGACGCAGCGCGCGCAGCTGGCGCCATGCTCGCGGTCGACGCACCGCGCGCAGCCGGCGCGACTTCGGGCGAGGCGGCGCCAGGCGCCTTCGCCTTGCCCGCGAGCGCGGCGCGAAAGTCGCGCACCGACGCCGGCCGGTCCTGCGGCCGCAGCTGCGACGCCCACTCGATCGCGTCGACGAACGAGCGCGAATAGGCGGCCGACGTCGCCAGCGCGCGGAACGCATCGCGCCCGCCGTCGTCGCCCACTGCGCGCAGCGCCGCCGGCTTCGGCGCCGTGCCGGCGACCAGGTAGTGGACGACGCCGGCGAGCGCGTAGAGGTCGGTCCACGGACCCTGTCGCAGCCCCGGCGTCTCGCCGTACTGCTCGATCGCGCCGAAGCTCGGCTTGAACACCGCGGTCAACGCCTGCGTGCGGTCGCCGAGGACGTAGCGCGCGGAGCCGAAGTCGAGCAGCAGCGGCGCGCCGTCGTCGAGCAGCAGCACGTTGTCGGGCGAGAGGTCGCGGTGGATGACGTCGGCGGCATGCAGGACCTCGAGCGCGGCGAGCAGCGGCTCGAGCAACGCGCGCAGCCACGCCTCGTCGGGCGGCGTCGTCATCGCACCGCGCACGTCCTTCAGCGTGCGCCCGGCGTAGTACGGCATCGCCATGTACGCGGTCCCGTTGGCCTCCCAGAAGCGCAGCACCTTGACCAGCGCCCGATGGTCGAAGCCGGCGAGCAGCTGCGCCTCGCGCACGAACGAGCGCAGGCCCATCGCGAAGGTCGACGCGTCGGCGTCGCTGCGCGGCACGACGCTGCCGTCGCCGCCGCGGCACGCGAACTCGGCCGGCAGGTACTCCTTGATCGCGACCGTGCGCAGCAGCGAGTGGTCGCGCGCGAGATAGACGACGCCGAAGCCGCCGCAGCCGAGGACGCGCAGCAGCTCGAACTCCGCGAGCCGGGTGCCGGCGGCGAGCGTGCGTGGGTCCGCCTCGGCGCGCACCGGCGTCGGCGCGCCGCCGGTGCGCGGCATCGGCAGCGTCGGCGCGTCGTGCGAGACCTGCGGTTCTGGCTTCATCGCTGGCGGCCACGCCGGGCGGGCCGCCCGGCTCGGTGGATGTCGGCGTTATCGGCGCCGCCGCGGCGAACTGAACTCCGCACGAGCGCCGGCGACCGCGGCCGCGCTGAGCGCGTTCAGCGAGCGCGTGCCTAGAATTCGCGGCCGCTTCGACGCAACGCGCCCTTGCCTGCCACGCCTCCCGCTCCCCACGGCGTCACTCGCGATTCGCGGCGCACGACCGCCGGCCTCGAGCACGCGCGTGCCCTCCTCGCGCGCCGGCCGCAGGCGCTGCGCGCCGAGCTCGACCTCGGCGCCTCGGCGCCGCGCAAGAAGACGCTCCGGCAGATGCCGCTGCAGCGCTGAAGCGAGAACACGCATGCGCATCGTCGCCGACGATCTCTCCGGCCCCGAGATCCGCGCCCTCCTCGAGGAGCACCTGCGCAGCATGCACGCGCTGTCGCCGCCCGAGAGCGTGCACGCGCTCGACGTCGCGCGACTGCGCCAGCCCGGCATCTCGTTCTGGACCGCGTGGGACGACGACGTCCTCGTCGGCTGCGGCGCGCTGAAGGAGCTCGACGCGAGCCACGGCGAGATCAAGTCGATGCGCACGCGCGAGGCGCTGCGCCGGCGCGGCGCCGGGCGGGCGATGCTCGGCCACATCCTCGGCGTCGCGCGGGCGCGTGGGTACGAGCGCGTCAGCCTCGAGACCGGCTCGAGCGACGCCTTCGCGCCTGCGCACCAGCTCTACGCGAGCTTCGGCTTCGCGCGCTGCGCGCCGTTCGGCGACTACGCGCTCGACCCGCACAGCGTGTTCATGACGCTGCGCTTGCGTTGACGGGCGGACGCCCGAGTCGCGCACCTTGCGCCGACGAGCACGCGCGCGCGAGTCGCGCGTCGCCCGCTGCATCGCGTCGCCGCCGCCGGCCACGCCGACGACGTCCGTCGCAGCGAGAGACGCGCAGCGCGGCTCAGGCCGAGCGCCCGAACCACGCGAACGAGAGCGACACCGCGGCGAGCACCAGCAGCGCGCCCGCGATCGCGAGCAGCGGCGCGAGCTCGGTCTCGCGCGCCTGCGTCTGCCGGCGCGCGCCGAGGTGCTCGTAGACGCTGCGCAGCGTCTCGGCGTCGCCGGCGTGGTGGTATTCGCCGCCAGTCATGCGCGCGACCTCCTGCAGCGTCGGCTCGTCGAGGCGCATGTAGATCGGCAGGCCGTCGGCGCCCGACGCCTCGCCTTCGACGATGCCGAGCCCGATGACGTCGATCCGCACGCCGCGGTCGGCCGCCATCTTGGCGGCCTCGAGCGTGTCGAAGCCCTGCGTGCGGCGGCCATCGCTGAGCAGGATGATCGCCGCCGACTGGTACGAGCCCGGCTTCACCGGAGTGATCTCCTTCGCCGGCGGCTTGTCCTTGACCGCGGGCTTGCGCTGCCGCGGCTGGCCGGGGCCGAACGTGATCTCGGACAGGTCGATGCCGTCGTCGGGAAAGAGCTCGGCGACGCTCAGCACGATCGCATCGCCGATCGCCGTGCCGTACTGCATCTGGATCGCGTCGATCGCGTCGGCGAGCGCAGCGCGATCGCCGGTCGCGCGCTGCACGACCTGCGCGTTGCCGGCGAAGGTGAGAAGCGCGACGTCGATGCCGCGCGGCAGCTCGCGCAGGAAGCGCTTCGCGGCCTCCTGCGCCGCCGCCATGCGCGTCGGCTTGACGTCGCTCACGCGCATGCTGAGCGAGACGTCGATCGCGAGGACGACGGTCGTGCGCGACCACGGCAGCGTCAGCCGCACCGCGGGTCGCGCGGCCGCGAACAGCAGCAGCGAGCACGCGACGAGGAGGAGCGCCGGCGGGACGTGGCGGCGCCACGGTCGATCGTCGACGGCAGCGCGGACGAGGTCGAGGTTGCTGTAGCGCAGCGCGCGCTTGCGACGACGGTGCAGCAGCCAGAGATACGCGACGGGCAGCAACGGCACCGCCAGCATCAACCACAGCAACTGAGGCCACAGGTAGCTCATGGACAGCGGCCGGCGTGACTCGCGCACCTCGCGCTTGGATGCACGCCGCCGAACGGGCGCAGGCGACGTGCCTCGAGCGATCCATCGTACGGCAATCGGCGCGCCGCGAGCGGATCGTTTCGTCTGCTCGACCGCGCCGCTCGGCACGCCCCGATGATGTGCATCGGCGCGACGTTGCGGCGGACGGCGATACTCGCCGCGCCATGACGACGATCGCCGCGCGCCGCATCGAGCCCGCGCTGGTCGTGATCCTCGCCGGCGTCGCCGCCGCGCTGCACATCGGCAAGCTCCCTCCCGCGATTCCGGTGCTGCGCGCCTCACTCGGGCTGACGCTCGTCGAGGCCGGCTTTCTCCTCTCGCTCGTCCAGCTCGCCGGCATGACGGTGGGCGTCGTCTTCGGCGTCGTCGCCGACGGGCTCGGCAGCCGCCGCAGCATGACGCTCGGGCTCGTGCTGCTCGCGATCGTGAGCGCGCTCGGCGGCTTCGCGCGCGGCGCCGCGGCGCTGATGGTGCTGCGCGCGGCCGAAGGCTTCGGCTTCCTGCTCGTCGTGCTGCCCGCGCCGGGATCGGTGCGTTCGCTCGTCGAGCCGCGCCGCGCGAGCGCGATGCTCGGCGTCTGGGGCGCGTACATGCCGCTCGCGACGGCGGTGGCGCTGCTCGTCGGGCCGCTCGCGATCGCGGCGATCGGCTGGCGTGGCTGGTGGTGGGCGCTCGCTGCGTTGTCGGCAGCGATGGCGATCTGGCTGTGGCGCGCCGTGCCGGCGGAAGTCCGCGCCGCCGCCGCGGCCGCAGCGCCGACGCCGTGGCTCGCGCGGCTGCGGCGAACGCTCGCCGCGCCGGGTCCATGGCTCGTCGCGCTGTCGTTCGCGATGTACTCGGGGCAGTGGCTCGCGGTGATCGGCTTCCTGCCGTCGATCTACGTCCAGAGCGGCATCGTCGGCACCGCCGCGGGCGTGCTGACCGCCGCGGTCGCCGCCGCCAACATGGTCGGCAACATCGGCTCGGGCCGGCTGCTGCAGCGCGGCGCCGCGCCTGCCCGCCTGCTCAGGATCGGCTTCGTGACGATGGCGTGCACCGCCGCGGCGACATTCGCCGGCAGCGGCGACGCCGGGCTCGCTCCCGTGCTGCGCTACGCGGCGGTGCTGCTGTTCTCGGGCGTCGGCGGGCTGATCCCGGCGACGCTGTTCTCGCTCGCCGTGCGGCTTGCGCCGAGCGAAGACACGCTCTCGACGACGGTCGGCTGGGTCCAGCAATGGTCGGCGTTCGGCCAGTTCGCCGGGCCGCCGCTGGTCGCCGCGGTGGCGAGCGTCAGCGGCGGCTGGCAGTGGACGTGGCTGGCGACGGGTGCGTGCTCGCTCGCCGGGCTGCTGCTCACGCTCGCGCTCGCGCGCGTCCCGGCGCGCCGCTGAGCCGGCGCGGCGCCGGCCAGAGACGAGCGACACGCAGGCCATGAACGTCGTCCTCGCGGCGCAAGTGCGACGAACGTCGTGCTGGCACGAGGCGCGAACGTCGACCCGACGGCGGACGAATCGCGTCCGCCGCTCAGCGCGACGGCAGCGTGCGCCGAAGCGCCTCGAAGAAGAGCTCCGACTGCAGCCGTTCGCCGAGCGTCTGGTCGCGCACGCGCTCCGCGATCGCGGCGTCGACCGGCACGAGCGGGCGTCCGCTCGACGCGGCGATCACCTCCGCCATGCAGGCGCGCTCGAGGTAGTAGAGGTCGTCGTAGGCGTGCGCCATCCGCTCGCCGCAGACGACGACGCCGTGGTTGCCAAGGAAGACGACGTCCGCGCCGGCCATCGCGCGGGCGATCCGCTCGCCCTCGGACGCGTCGAGCGCGAGCCCGTTGTAATGCGCGTCGACCGCGACGCGGCCGTGAAAGCGCATCGCGTTCTGCGACAGCGCGGTGTCGAGCCGGCGCACGGCCGTGAGCGTCAGCGCGGTCGCGTGCGGCATGTGGGTGTGCAGGACGCACGCCTTCGCGCACACGCGGTGGATCGCGGCGTGGATGAACATCGCGGTCGGCTCGACGGCGTGGTCGCCGGCGAGGCGTTCGCCGGCGGCGTCGACCATCACGATGTCGCCGGCGCCGACCTCGCTCCAGAGCAGCCCGCGCGGGTTGAGCAGGAAGCGCCCCGAGCGGTCGGGCAGCTCGACGCTGAAGTGGTTGCAGACGCCTTCGGCGAGGCCGTGGTGCGCTGCCGCGCGCAGCGCGAGCGCGAGGTCCTCGCGCAGCTGCAGCACCTCGGCCGAGGCGAAGTCGCGCGCGTGTGTCGTCGTCATCGCGAATGGACCCGGGCAGCGCCGACGGTCACTCCGCGCCCTTCGCCTCGCCCGGCGCGAGCGCGGCGGCGCCGTGGCCGGCGCCGCCGTGCTCGTGATGCGGCCGCGGCTTCCTCGCGAGCAGAGTGAAGAAGAGCGGAACGAAGATCGGCGCGATGAACGTCGCGACGATCATGCCGCCGAAGACGCCCGTCCCCATCGACTGCCGCGCTGCCGCGCCGGCGCCGGTCGCCGTGACGAGCGGCACGACGCCGAACACGAACGCGAGCGACGTCATCACGATCGGCCGGAAGCGCAGCCGCGCCGCGTCGCGCGCCGCGTCGGCGGCGTTCTTGCCGGCTTCCATCCCCTGCATCGCGAACTCGGCGATCAGGATCGCGTTCTTCGCCGCGAGGCCGATCAGCACGATCAGGCCGATCTGGAAGTAGATGTCGTTCTCCATGTTGCGCAGCCACACGAACAGCAGCGCACCGGTGAGCGCGAACGGCACCGCGAGCACGACCGCGAACGGGACGCCCCAGCGCTCGTAGAGCGCGGAGAGGATCAGGTAGACCATCACGATCGCGAAGCCGAACGCGAACAGCGACGCGTTGCCGGTGCGCTTTTCCTGGTACGCCTGGCCGGTCCACGCCATGTCGTAGCCGGGCGGAAGCGCCGTCTTCGCCGTCTCCTCGACCGCACGGATCGCCTGGCCCGAGCTGTAGCCGGGTTTGGCGCCGCCGAGGATGCGCGCCGCGACGAAGCCGTTGTAGCGCTGCAGCTGCTCGGGGCCGATCACGTTGTCGACGCGGATCAGCGCCTTCAGCGGGATCATCTGGCCGGTCGTGTTGGAGCGGACGTAGATCGCGCCGAGGTCCTCGGGCTTGGAGCGGAACTCCGCGTCGGCCTGCATCGTCACGCGATACGTGCGGCCCGCCTTGTTGAAGTCGTTGACGTAGAGCGAGCCCATCTGCGCCTGCAACGCCGCGTAGACGTCGTCGGTGCTGACGCCGAGCGCGAGCGCCTTCTCGCGGTCGACGTCGACCTGCAGCTGCGGCACGGTCGGACGGAAGAACGTGTTGACCATGCCGATCTCGGGCCGTTTCTGCAGCGCCTGCATGAAGGCGCCGGTGACCTGCGAGAGCCGCTGCGGATCGGGGTCGGTGCGCGCCTGCACGAAGACCTCGAACCCGCCGGCCTGGCTGAGGCCCTGGATCGCCGGCGGGTTGAACGCGAACGCGATGCCGTCGTTGAGCGCGAAGCCCTTGCCGCTGACCTCGGCGGTGAGCTGCTCGGAGGTCTGGTGGCGCTTGTCCCACGGCACCATCGGCAGGAACATCGTCGCCGAGTTGGCCTTGCTGCCGCCGCCGATGAAGTCGAAGCCGTTGACGCTGAAGAAGTTCTCGACCGCCTGGTTGCCGTCCATCATGCGGCGCAGCTGCTCGGTCGTTCGCGTCGTCCGCTCGAGCGTCGCGCCGTCGGGCAGCACCGCGATCGCGACGATGTAGCCCTGGTCCTCGGGCGGCACGAAGCTGCTCGGCACGCGCAGCAGCAGGAACGTCGCGATCGCGAGGATCGCGACGAAGCCGAGCAGCGCGAGCAGCCGGTGGTGCAGCACGACGCTCACGCCGCGCACGAAGTGATCGGTGATCCAGCCGAAGGCGCGGTTGAACGGCCGGAACATGCGCTCCTGCCAGCCGCCGCCGTCGTGGTGGCCGGCGGGCTTGAGGAGGAGCGCGCACAGTGCCGGCGTCAGCGTCAGCGCGACGAGGCCCGAGAGCAGCACCGCGACCGTGACCGTCACCGCGAACTGCCGGTAGAGCTGGCCGGCGATGCCGCCGAGGAACGCGACCGGGACGAACACCGCGCAGAGCGCGAGCACGATCCCGATCACCGCGTTCTGCACCTCGCGCATCGCCTCGATCGCGGCATCGAACGGCGTCATCTTCTCGGTCGTGATCAGCCGCTCGACGTTCTCGAGGACGACGATCGCGTCGTCGACGACGATGCCGATCGCGAGCACCATCGCAAAGAGCGTCAGCGTGTTGATCGAGAAGCCGAACAGCCAGAGGCCCGCGAACGTGCCGATCAGCGACACCGGCACCGCGAGCATCGGGATCAGCGTCGCGCGCCACGTCTGCAGGAAGACGAAGACGACGATCAGCACGATCACCGCCGCCTCGAGGATGGTGAACATCACCTCCTTGATCGACGCCGAGACGAAGCGCGTCGTGTCGTACGGAATCGAGTAGTCGAGGTCGGGCGGGAAGCGATCGGACCTGAGCTCGGCCATGCGCGCCTTGACGGCGTCGCCGACCTGCAGCGCGTTGGCGCCCGAGGCGAGGAAGACCGCGACCGCGATCGCCGGCTGGCCGTTGATCGTGTTGGTCGCCTCGTAGCTCTGCGCGCCGAGCTCGACGCGAGCGACGTCCTTGACGCGCAGCACGCCGTTCGGTCCGGCAGCACGCAGCACGATGTCGCCGAACTGCTCGGCCTCGAGCAAGCGGCCGCGCGTCGTCACCGTGTATTCGAGCTGCTGGCCCTTCTTCGCCGGCTCGGCGCCGATCTTGCCGGCCGCGAACTGCGCGTTTTGCGCCGACACGGCCGCCTGGATGTCGCGCGTCGTGATGCCCAGGCGCGCCATCCGGTCGGGCTGCAGCCACAGGCGCATCGAGTAGTCGCGCGCGCCGAAGATGAAGACGTCGGCGACGCCCGGCACGCGCTTGATGTCGTCGACGACGTTCTGGGTCGCGTAGTTCGAGATGTAGATCTGGTCGTAGGTGCTCTTCGGCGAGTTGAGCGCCATGACGAGCAGGAAGTTGTTCGAGCTCTTGCGCACCGTCACGCCCTGGCGCCGCACCTCGTCGGGCAGGCGCGGCGCGGCGAGCTGGACGCGGTTGTTGACGTCGAACGTCGCCTTGTCGACGTCGGTGCCGACCTCGAACGTCACCGTGATGTCGGTCTGCCCGTTCGACGCCGACGTCGAGCTGTAGTACAGCAGGTTCTCGACGCCCGAGAGCTGCTCCTCGATCGGCGCGGCGACGGTCGCCGCGAGCGTCTGCGCCGAGGCGCCCGGATAGATCGCGGTCACGTTGACCGTCGGCGGCGCGATCTCGGGGTACTGGGCGATCGGCAGGATCTTCAGCGAGACCGCGCCGGCCATGAGGATGATGATCGAGAGCACCGCGGCGAACACCGGGCGCTCGATGAAGAAGCGGGAGAACACGCCGGGCCCTCAGCTGGTCTTCGCCGCAGCGGCCGCCGCGGGCGCCGACGCCGGATGCGGCGAGACCGGAGCGCCCGGGCGCAGCTTCAGCAGGTTGTCGACGATCACCGAGTCGCCTTCGTTGAGACCCTTGCGCACGGCCCAGCCTTCGCCGACCCAGGCGCCGACTTCGACCGGAGCGGGCAGCGCCTTGCCGTCCTTCACGGTCCAGACCGCCTTGCCGCGCTCGCCGTTGAAGATCGCCGCCTGCGGAACGACGACCGCGCGCTCCTCGCCGGCGTTGACCTGCGCGCGCACGAACTGCCCCGGCAGCACGAGCAGGTCGGGGTTCGCGAACTCGGCGCGCAGCTGCACGGTGCCGAGCTGGGCGTCGACGGTCGAGCCTGCGAAGTTGAGCTTGCCGGCGCTGCCGAGCGGCTTGCCTTCGGCCGACAGCAGCCTGACGGCGCCGGCATTGCCGGCGCGCAGCTGCGCGAGCTCGCTTTCCGAGAACGAGAAGCGGACCCAGATCGGATCGGTCTGCGTCACGCGCGTCAGCAAGCCGTCGCTCGGGCTGACGAGGCTGCCCTGCGACTTCTCGGCGCGCCCGGTGATGCCGGTGATCGGCGAGACGACGCGCGTGTACGACAGGTTCAGCTCGGCTTGCCGCAGCTGCGCCTGCGCCTGGGCGACGCTCGCCTCCGAGATGCGTTGCGCCGAGCTCGCGTCGTCGAATTCGCGCTGGCTGACGGCGTGCTGCTCGACCAGCGGGCCGAGCCGCTTCGCCTCGCGGCGTGCCTGCTCGAGCCGCGCGCTTTCCTGCAGCAGCGTCGCGCGCGCCTGCGCCAGCGCGATCTCGAACGGCGCCTGCTCGATCAGGAAGAGCGGTGCGTTGGCCTTGACGCGATCGCCTTCGTGGTAGCGCTGCTGCTCGATGAGCCCGGTGACGCGCGCGCGCACCTCGACCTCCTTCGAGCCCTCGGCGCGTCCGACCGACTCGATCATCACCGGCACGTTGGTGACGTGCGCGACGACGACCGCCACCGGCATCGCGGGCGGCGCGCCGCCATGGCCGCCGGCGGGTTGCGCGTCGGCGGCGCCGCCGCAGCCCGCAAGTCCCGCCGCCGAGATCGCGAGCAGCCCGCACAGGGCCGCGGGCAACGCTGGGTGCCTCGTCTGCATGAGTCTTCTTTCTCCCGTTGCGCCGCGCCGGCGAGCCCCGCTGCGGCGGGCTCCTGTTCTGCGTGTCCGGCGTCGCGACGCGAGCCGCAGTTGTAGCCGGAAACGTCCTACGTCGCGCGACGGCGTCTCCCGTCGCCGCGCGCGCGCGGCGCGCCCCATCCTGTCGGGCGCAGCGACAGCAGCAGGAGAACGACATGGCGAACGATCCGGATCCGCTGAAGGTCATGGGCCCGCAAACCCCGCAGACCGTGCACCTCGCCGCCGCGATGGCGCACACGGTCGGCACGACCGAGCGCGGCGATCAGGTGATGCGTCGGCTTTCGCGCGAGCTCGAGCACGCCGGGATCCACGGCTTCGCGGAAGACGGCAGGCTCGCCGACGCGGTGGGCTGGGTCGTCGCGAAAGCAGCCGGCGTGCTGCGCGCCACCGCGCGGCAGCTGCGCAGGCAGGCGATCGCCGCCGTCGGCCGGCCGGTCCGCGACGACCCGTTGCGCTCGGTGCTGATCGCCGCCGGCGTCGGCGCCGCGCTCATGCTGCTCGTCTCGATATCGGTGAAGTCGGGAGCGCGCAAGCTCGAGCGCCGCGTCCGCGGCTGAGCGCGCGCTGCGCACCGGTCGAGCTGCCACCTTCGCGGCCGACGAGGCAGCGCTGCGCATAGGATCGGGCTCCATGCCCGATGCACTTCCGATCATCGACGTCGGCGCGCTGGTCGGCGGCCGGGCGACGGGCCGCGCCGACGTCGCGCGCCGCATCGGCGACGCGTGCCGCGCGCACGGCTTCTTCTACGTCGCCAGCCACGGCGTCGACGCCGCGCTCGTCGCCGAGCTCGAAGCCGCGAGCCGGCGCTTCTTCGCCCTCGACGAGGCGACCAAGCTGCAATGGCCGATGGCGCGCGGCGGCCGCGCGTGGCGCGGCTACTTTCCTCTCGGCGGCGAGCTGACGTCGGGCCTGCCCGACTGGAAGGAGGGCCTGTACCTGGGCACCGAGCTGCCCGACGAGCATCCGCTCGTGCAGGCGGGCACGCCGCTGCACGGCCGCAACCTGATTCCCGGGCTGCCGGGCTTTCGCGACACGCTGCTCGCGTACATGGCTGCAGTCAGCGCGCTCGGCCATCGCCTGATGGAAGGCATCGCGCTCAGCCTCGATCTTCCCGCCGACTACTTCGCGAGCCGCTACACGGCCGACCCCCTGATCCTGTTTCGCCTCTTCAACTATCCGTCGCGGCCGGTGCCGGCCGGGACGGACGCGCGCTGGGGCGTCGGCGAGCACAGCGACTACGGGCTGCTCACGATCCTGCTGCAGGACGACGTCGGCGGTCTGCAGGTGAAGACGCCGGGCGGCTGGGTCGACGCGCCGCCGATCGAGGGCACGTTCGTGTGCAACATCGGCGACATGCTCGATCGCATGACCGGCGGGCTCTACCGCTCGACGCCGCACCGCGTCGCGATCAACCGCAGCGGTCGCGACCGCCTCTCGTTCCCGCTCTTCTTCGACCCCAACTTCTTCAGCCGCGTCGAGCGGATCGAGGACCTGCGAGACCGGCCGCCGGTCGACGACGCCGCCGAGCGCTGGGACCGCGCCAACGTGCACGCGTTCAACGGCCGCTACGGCGACTACCTGCTGGCCAAGGTCGGCAAGGTGTTCCCGGAGCTGCGCAGCCAGGTGCTCCGGGAGGACGCTTGAACGCGCTGCGCGGGCTCGCGCTGCTGTTGCTGCTGCAGGCGATCGGCGAGTCGCTGACGCACGCGCTGTCGCTGCCGTTTCCCGGCCCGGTGATCGGCCTCGTCCTGCTGCTGCCGGCGCTGCGCTGGCGCGCGGTGCGCGAGGCGGTCGCGGCGGTCGCCGAGTTCCTGCTCGCGCACCTGTCGCTCCTCTTCGTTCCGGTCGGCGTCGGCGTCATCACGCACCTCGACCTCGTCGCCGCGCACGGCGTGGCGCTGCTGCTCGTCATCGTCGTGTCGACCTGGATCGGCATGGCCGTGACGGCGCTCGTGCTGCGCGTGCTGCTGCGCAAGGACGGCGGTCGTGCCTGATTTCGTCCAGCTCTGGGTCTACCTGTCGTCGACTCCGCTGTTCGGCCTGACGGCGACGCTCGTGACGTACGTCGTCGCGCAGGCGATCTACGCGCGTCTCGGCTACACGCCGCTCGCCAACCCGGTGCTCTGGTCGGTGATCGTGATCGGCGCCGTGCTGTGGGCGACGCGAACGCCGTACCCGACGTACTTCGCGGGCGCGCAATTCGTCCACGTCATGCTCGGGCCAGCGCGACGACCGCGGGCC
>JASLGD010000082.1 GCA_030150305.1 Caldimonas sp.
GTCAAGCACATCTACACGACGGTGCAGGACGGCGTCTCGACGACGACCGTCGAGTTCCGCCTCGAGAAGCCGACGCAGGAAGCGGTCGACGACGTCCGCGACGCGGTCTCGCGCGTGCGCTCGGACCTGCCGACCGACATCCGCGATCCGGTGATCGCGAAGATGGAGCTCGCCGGCTCGCCGATCCTCACCTACACGGTGGCGTCGACGAAGATGGACGACGAGGCGCTCTCGTGGTTCGTCGACGACCAGGTCACGCGAAGCCTGCTCTCGGTGCGAGGCGTCGGCGCGGTGACGCGCGTCGGCGGCGTCAGCCGCGAAGTGCGCGTCGAGCTCGACCCGGCGCGGCTGCAGGCGCTGAAGGCGACCGCGGCCGACATCTCGCGCCAGCTGCGCCAGATCCAGCAGGAGGGCTCGGGCGGCCGCACCGACCTCGGCGGCGGCGAGCAGTCGGTGCGCACGATCGCGACCGTGCAATCGGCGGACGAGCTGGCCGCGCTCGAGATCGCGCTCTCGGACGGCCGCCGCATCCGCCTCGACCAGGTCGCGACGGTCAGCGACACCGTCGCCGAGCGGCGCTCGACCGCGCTCCTCGACGGCAAGCCGGTCGTCGGCTTCGAGATCGTGCGCTCGCGCGGCGCCGGCGAGGTCGAGGTCGCGACCGGCGTGCGCAGGCAGCTCGAGCAGCTGAAGGCCGCGCACCCCGACATCAGCATCGTCGAGGCGTTCAACTTCGTCGACCCGGTGATCGAGAACTACGAAGGCTCGATGACGCTGCTCTACGAAGGCGCGGCGCTGGCGGTGCTCGTCGTCTTCATCTTCCTGCGCGACTGGCGCGCGACGCTGGTGGCGACGACGGCGCTGCCGCTCTCGGTGATCCCGGCCTTCTGGCTGATGTCGCTGCTCGGCTTCACGATCAACGTCGTCACGCTGCTCGCGCTCTCGCTCGTCGTCGGCATCCTCGTCGACGACGCGATCGTCGAGATCGAGAACATCATGCGCCACCTCGGCATGGGCAAGCGTCCGTACGCGGCGGCGATGGAAGCGGCCGACGAGATCGGGCTTGCGGTGATCGCGACGACGTTCACGCTCGTCGCGGTGTTCCTGCCGACCGCGTTCATGAGCGGCGTCCCGGGCAAGTTCTTCGTCCAGTTCGGCTGGACCGCGGCGATCGCCGTCTTCATGTCGCTCGTGGTCGCGCGGATGCTGACGCCGATGATGTCGGCGTACGTCCTCAAGCCGCCGAAGAAGCCGCACAAGGAAGGCCGCTGGATCGCGATCTACCTGCGCTGGGTGCAGGCGTGCCTGCGCCACCGCGTGCTGACCACGGTCGCGGCGCTGGTGTTCTTCGTCGGCGGCCTCGCGCTCTCGCAATTCCTGCCGAGCGGCTTCCTGCCGCCCGACGATCTCTCGCAGACGCAGGTCCACGTCTCGCTGCCGCCCGGGTCGACGTTCGAGCAGACGCTGGCGAGCGCCGAGGCCGCGCGCGCCATCGTGCAGAAGAACTCGCACGTCAGGCTCGTCTACACGACGGTCGGCGGCGGCAGCACCGGCGCCGACCCGTTCGCTCCGGGCGGTGCAGCGCAAGTCACGAAGGCGACGCTGACGATCAGCCTGACGCCGCGTCACGAACGCAGCGGCGTCAGCAAGCAGGCGATCGAGCAACAGCTGCGCGACGCGCTCGCCGCGGTGCCCGGCGCGCGCATCAAGGTCGGCTTCGGCGGCTCGAACGAGAAGTACGTGCTCGTCCTCGCCGGCGAGGACGGCGCGGTGCTGACGGCGCACGCGCGCCGCGTCGAGCAGGAGCTGCGCACGCTGCCGGGGATCGGCAACGTCGTCTCGTCGTCGAGCCTGGTGCGGCCGGAGCTGATCGTGCGGCCCGACTTCGCGCGCGCGGCCGACCTCGGCGTGACGTCGGCGGCGATCGCCGACACGCTGCGCATCGCGACCGCAGGCGACTACGACCAGGCGCTCGCGAAGATGAACCTCGCGCAGCGGCAGGTGCCGGTCGTCGTCAAGCTCGCCGCCGACGCGCGCACCGACCTCGACCTGCTGTCGCGCCTCGCGGTGCCCGGCGCGCGCGGGCCGGTGATGCTCGGCAACGTCGCGACGCTCGCGATCGACAGCGGCCCGGCGCAGATCAACCGCTACGACCGGCTGCGCAACATCAACTTCGAGATCGAGCTCAACGGCCAGCCGCTCGGCGAGGTCGAGAAGGAAGTGCTGGCGCTGCCGAGCATCCGCAACCTCCCGCCGGGCGTCGTCCAGACCTCGGTCGGCGACGCCGAGGCGATGGCCGAGCTGTTCGGCTCGTTCGGTCTCGCGATGCTGACCGGCGTCGCGTGCATCTACATCGTCCTCGTGCTGCTGTTCAAGGACTTCGTGCAGCCGGCGACGATCCTCGTCGCGCTCGTGCTCTCGGTGCCCGGCGCGATCCTCGCCCTCTTTCTGACGCGCACTGCGCTCTCGATGCCGTCGATGATCGGCCTCATCATGCTGATGGGAATCGCGACCAAGAACTCGATCCTGCTCGTCGAGTACGCGATCATGGCCCGGCGCGACCGCGGCATGACGCGCTTCGACGCGCTCCTCGACGCCTGCCACAAGCGGGCGCGGCCGATCGTGATGACGACAATCGCGATGGGCGCCGGAATGATGCCGATCGCACTCGGCATCGGCACCGATCCGAGCTTTCGCGCGCCGATGGCGATCGTCGTCATCGGCGGGCTGGTGACGTCGACGTTCCTGAGCCTGCTCGTCATCCCGGTCGTGTTCACGTTCGTCGACGACGGCGTGCAGAAGATCAAGGGCATGTTCGCGCGTCTCGCGCACCACCCCCACCCACCAGCCGCCGGCGGCGGCGCGCTGCCCGGACCTGCCGAGCGCCACTGACGCGCCTGCGTTGGTGTCTCGAGGTCGCTGGCGACACGATTCGGCCTTATCGAGCTACGCGGGATCGGGACGGCAGGGCGCTTGGCTGCGCACG
>JASLGD010000091.1 GCA_030150305.1 Caldimonas sp.
GCGAGGCGGCGATAGAAGCCGCGCCACGCCGAGAGGACGAGCGCGATCGAGCGCGGCCCGAGGCCGCCGGCGTGCAGCTGCGCGGCGAAGCGGCGCACGTGGTGCGTCTTCGCGTCGCGCAGCGGCAGCGCGAGCTTCGCGGCGAGCCGCTCGAGGCGATCGAGGGCGTCGTCGTAGAGCGCGAGCGTGCGCGCGGCGACGCGCCGCTCGACGCGCAGGTACGCGAGGTGGCCGACGACGTCGGCGTCGCGCGCGCGCGGCGCCGCTGCGTCGCCGCCGCCTTCGCTCATTGCGGCGGCAACAGCCGCGTCAGCGCGGCGCTCGCGATCTCGCCGATGCGGGCGAGAAAATCGGTGCCCATGTCGGCGCTGTAGCGCGTCGGGTCGGGCGAGGCGAGGACGAGCAGGCCGAACGCTGCGAGCTCGCCGTCGCGGCGCAGCGGCACCAGCGCGATCGACGACGCCTGGCCGGGATCGTCGAGCCACTGCACCGCCTCGAAGCCGGTGTTGACGCCGCAGTACGGCGCCGTCAGGCTGCTCGCGAAGGTGCGCACGTCGTCGCCCGTCTCGCGCGTGAACGCGAGACCGGTGAACGCTTCGGCCGCGCCCCAGACGCGCAGCGCCGCCTCGGGGATCAGGAACTCGTGCTTCAGCTCGCGGACGAGGACGTTCGGCAGGTCGGCGGCGTTCGCGGTCAGCATCAGCGCGCGCGTCCAGCGGTGCAGCTTGTCCGCGATCGCGACGTTGTCCTGGCCGTGGCGGACCATCGCGACGATCTGCCGCTCGAGGCCTTTGATCTTGTCGCGCAGCATCTCCATCTGCCGCTCCTGCAGCGAGACGGCGCGCTGGCCGTGCGGGCTCGTCAGCTGGATCGTGCCGAGCAGCTCGGCGTGGCGCTCGAAGAAGCCGGGGCTCGCAGCGAGGTAGTCGGCGATGTCGCCTTCGGTGACGCCCTGGACGCCGAGCGGCGTCCCTCCCTGGCCGTTGCTCACGTCGCTCCTTCCTTCCGTCGGTTCAAAGCTCGATCTCGCCCACGAACGCCGTCTCCGCGGGCCCTGTCATCAGCACCGGCGCACCGTCGCCGGACCACTCGATCGTCAACAGGCCGCCGCGCGTCGCGACGTCGACCTTCGGCGCGAAGGCGCCGAGGCGGATGCCGACGGCGACCGCGGCGCACGCGCCGGTGCCGCACGCGAGCGTCTCGCCGGCGCCGCGCTCCCAGACGCGCAGCCGCGCCGAATCGCGCGAGACGACCTGCACGAAGCCGGCGTTGACGCCGCGCGCGAAGCGGGCGTGGCGCTCGAGGAGCGGCCCCTGCTCGCGCACGGGCGCGCGCTCGACGTCGGCGACGAGCTGGACCGCGTGCGGATTGCCCATCGAGACGACGGCGACGTCGACGGTGACGCCGTTGCCGAGCTCGACCGGCCACAGCGCGAGCCCGCCGCCGCGCTTGCGCGGCGCCAGCCACGTGACGTCGAACGGCACGTCCGCCGGGTCGAAGTCGGGCGCGCCCATGTCGACGGTGACGCGGCCGTCGTCCTGCTCGCGCAGCTCGAGGCGGCGGTTCATCGTGTCGACGACGACGGTGCGCTTGGTCGTGAGGCCGCGCTCGCGGACGAAGCGGACGAAGCAGCGCGCGCCGTTGCCGCACTGCTCGACCTCGTCGCCGCTGCCGCCGTTGAAGATGCGGTAGCCGAAGTCGGCGCCGGTGCGCAGCGGCGGCTCGACGACGAGGATCTGGTCGGCGCCGACGCCGAAGCGCCGGTCCGCGAGGCGCTTGAGCTGCGCGTTGTCGAGCGCGAACGGCTCCTTCGTCGCGTCGATGACGACGAAGTCGTTGCCGGCTCCCTGCATCTTGGCGAAACGAACGCGCATGGCGCGATTATCGGCGCTCGCTCTCGGCGCTCATCGATACAGCGGCGGCTCGCCCGGCGGCCGCGTCTTGAAGCGGCGGTGCACCCACAGGTACTGCGCCGGGTTGCGGCGGATCTCGCTCTCGATCCAGCGGTTCATGCGCGCCGCGTCGGCGACCGCATCGTCGGTCGGGAAGTCGGACCACGGCTCCTCGTAGCGGACGCGATAGCCGGCGCCGCCGGGCAGGATCTCGGCGACGACCGGCTGCACGACCATGCCGAGCGCGCGCGCCATCCGCGACGGCGCGAGCAGCGTCGTCGCCTCGACGCCGAAGAACGGCACGAACGCGGCGTCGCGCGTGCCGAAGTCCATGTCGGGCAGATTGAAGAACGCATCGCCGCGGCGGATCGCACGCACGAGCGCGCGGCCGGCGTCGTCGCGCTCGAAGATCTCGGCGTTGCCGAAGCGGACCCGGCCGCGCCGCAGCGCCCGGTCGAGCACCGGGTTGCTCTGCCGCTGGTAGATCGAGATGCCCTTGCGCTTCTGGAAGAGGAGCACCGAGGCGCCGGCGACGTCGAGGCCCATGAAGTGCGGCGCGAGCCACATCACCGGCTTTGCGCTGCGCTCGGCGAGGTGGACGTCGCCCTCGACGTGAATCAGGCGGCGCAGCCGCTCGACCGAGCCGTACCAGAGGAGCCCGCGCTCGAGGAGGCTGCGGCCGAGCCAGCGGAAGTGCTCGCGCGCGAGGTGCTCGCGCCGGCGGGGCGAGAGCTCGGGAAAGCAGAGCTCGAGGTTGCGCAGCGCCACCCGGCGCCGCGAGCGGACGACGTGCCAGCCGAGCCTGCCGAAGGCGCTGCCGAGGACCGCCTGGACGCCGAGCGGCAGCCACTGGAACAGCCACAGGAATGCCAGCAGGATGCGTGCGCCCAATCCTCGTGCCCTCGCTCGAGTTCCTATAATCCCGCCCAGTCGCCGAGTTACTGAACTACTTGCGGGGCGACGCAAACATACCGCTAAAGCGTTCGCCGCTCCTCCCAAGCCCAAGGCCGGCAACGCGATTCCCCGATCGCAGGGCCGTTGAATGGAGCTAGAGCGTGGCGAACGATTTCCTCTTCACTTCCGAATCGGTCTCCGAAGGTCACCCCGACAAGGTCGCGGACCAGATCTCCGACTCGATCCTCGACGCGATCTTCGCGCAGGACCCGCGCTCGCGCGTGGCCGCCGAGACGTTGTGCAACACCGGGCTCGTCGTCCTCGCCGGCGAGATCACGACCAACGCGCACGTCGACTACATCCAGGTCGCGCGCGACACGATCAAGCGGATCGGCTACGACAACACCGAGTACGGCATCGACTACAAGGGCTGTGCCGTGCTCGTCGCGTACGACAAGCAGAGCAACGACATCGCGCAGGGCGTCGACCACGCAAGCGACGACCACCTCAACACCGGCGCCGGCGACCAGGGCCTGATGTTCGGCTACGCCTGCGACGAGACGCCCGAGCTGATGCCGGCGCCGATCTACTACGCGCACCGCCTCGTCGAGCGCCAGGCGCAGCTTCGAAAGGACGGCCGAATGCCGTACCTCCGGCCCGACGCGAAGAGCCAGGTGACGATGCGCTACGTCGACGGCAAGCCGCACTCGATCGACACCGTCGTCCTCTCGAGCCAGCACGCTCCCGAGATGAGCGACGGCAAGCAGATGAAGAAGGAGTTCGTCGAGGCGGTCGTCGAGGAGATCATCAAGCCGGTGCTGCCGAAGGACTGGCTGAAGGAGACCAAGTACCTGATCAACCCGACCGGGCGCTTCGTCATCGGCGGCCCGCAGGGCGACTGCGGCCTCACGGGTCGCAAGATCATCGTCGACACGTACGGCGGCGCATGCCCGCACGGCGGCGGCGCGTTCTCGGGCAAGGATCCGTCGAAGGTCGACCGCTCGGCGGCGTACGCGGCGCGCTACGTCGCCAAGAACATCGTCGCCGCGGGGCTGGCGCGGCAATGCCAGATCCAGGTCGCGTACGCGATCGGCGTCGCGCGACCGATGAACGTCACGATCTACACCGAAGGCACCGGCAAGATCCCCGACCACCAGATCGAGAAGCTCGTCCACGAGCACTTCGACCTGCGCCCGAAGGGGATCATCCAGATGCTCGACCTGCTCCGCCCGATCTACGCCAAGACCGCCGCGTACGGCCACTTCGGCCGCGACGAGCCCGAGTTCACGTGGGAGAGAACGGACAAGGCCGCGGCCCTGCGCGCTGCGGCCGGCCTGTGAGGCCGAAGCCCACGGCGCCCGCCTGCCTAGAACTTGCCGTGCGCGAGATACGCCTGCTGCGGATCGACGCCTGAGAGGATCGCGGCGCGCACCTTGTCCTCGGTGCGCATCGCGGCTTCGGCGGCGGCGATCGCCTCGCCGGCGATCGCGCCCGGAATGACGACGATGCCGTCGCAGTCGGCGAGCACGTGGTCGCCGGCGCGCACGACGACCTGGCCGAAGCTGATCGGCTCGTCGTAGGCGACCGGAACCCACGCGGCGACGATGTCGCGCGGCGTCGCCTTGTCGCAGAACACGGGGAAGCCGATCCTGCGGATGAACGCGGTGTCGCGGCAGCCGCCGTCGACGATGTAGCCGCGCACGCCGCGAAACTGCAGCGTTTCGGCCGAGAGCTCGCCCATCAGCGCGCGCTCGCCGTCGTTGCCCTGCACGACGACGACGTGGCCGCGCGGCGCGCGCGACAGCAGCTCGGTCCAGCGCAGCAGGCTCTCGTGCGCCGACACGCTCGCGTCGGGACGGCCGCGGACGGTGAACACCGGGCCGGCGGCGACCATCGCGCGGTCGAGCGGCGCGATCGTCGGCGGCAGCACGCACTGCACGATGCCGCGTTCGCGCAGGACGTCGTAGACGACGCCGGTGTAGCAGCGCGCGAGCCGTTCGGCGAGATCGTCGGCGGGGTTCGAAGCGTCGTCGGCCGGCATGCGTTCTCCTCGTCGCCGACTGTAGCCCGCTGCGGCGCCGCGCCGCGAGGCACAGCGCGGCCCACGGCATCATCTGCGCCTCGATGCCGAAGCCGCCGACCCTCGACGACCTGCGCCGCTACGCCGTCGCGCGCACGCTCTTCAAGCCGACGACGCTCGCGCGCGCGATCGACAAGCTCGGCTTCGTCCAGGCCGACCCGATCCGCGCGCCGGCGCGCGCGCAGGACCTGATCCTGCGCCATCGCGTCGCCGGCTACCGCGCCGGCGACCTCGAGCGGCGCTATGCGCGCCTCGCGATCGACGAGGACGCGTTCGTCAACTACGGCTTCCTGCCGCGCCGTCACCTCGCGCTGATGCATCCGCGCACGCCGAGGCACGCGTGGGACGCGAAGACGCGGCGCAAGGCCGCCGAGGTGCTCGCGTTCATCCGCGCGCACGGGCCGACGCATCCGCGCGTGATCGAGGAGCACTTCGCGCACGGCAGGCGGATCAACGCGTGGGGCGGATCGAGCCAGGCGACGACGCACCTGCTCGACGGCATGCACTACCGCGGCCTGCTGCGCGTGCGCAGGCGTGAGGCCGGCACGCGCGTCTACGAAGCGGTCGACCACGCGCCCGCCGACGACACGCCCGCGGCGCGCGCCGCGCGCGCCGAAGCGCTGCTCATGCTCGTCGTCGCCAAGTACGCGCCGCTGCCGTCGTCGAGCCTCGTCTATCTCGCGCGGCTGCTGGCGTACGGCGCGCCGCATCTCGGCACGGAGACGCGCGCGGCGCTCGCGACGCTGCGCGAACGCCTTGCCAGCGCGCCCGCCGACGGCGCCGTCTGGTACTGGCCGGCCGACGAGAACCCGCGCTCCAAGCGCTGGCGCGTCGAGGAGCGGGTCCGGCTGCTCGCGCCGTTCGATCCGATCGTCTGGGACCGGCGCCGCTTCGAGCGGCTCTGGGGCTGGACGTACCGGTTCGAGGCGTACACGCCGGCGCCGCGGCGCACGTTCGGCTACTACGCGTTGCCGCTCCTCTGGCGCGATCGCGTCGTCGGCTGGGCCAACGTCTCGGTGCAGGACGGCCGGCTGCGCGCGGTCCCCGGCTACGTGGACGGCGCGCCGCGCGACGCTGCGTTCCGGCGCGAGCTGGACGCGGAGTACGCGCGGATGGCCGCCTTTCTCGAGCTCTGACGTCGCGGCCGGCTCGCCGGTCTTGCCGAGACGCCGCAATGCGCACAGACGCCGAGGCACGAAGCTTGCGTATGGCGGCGCGCCGTTCCGCGCACCTCGCGGTCGATGCGCTCGATCGTCCCTGCGATCGGCAAGCCGACCGTGCGCGGCCCTCGACATCCCTCGCCTGCGGGCACCGATCGACCATGAACGCAACGATCCTTTGCCGCTTCCTCCGCCACGGCGCGGCCGCCGTGTGCGTCGCCCTCGCCGCACCCGCGTTCGCGGAAGGCGCGCTCGACGACATCCTCGCGAAGAAGGTGCTGACGGTCGCGATCCCGACCGACTCGGCGCCGTACGGCTTCGTCGGCACCGACCTGCAGCCGCAAGGCCTCGACATCGACGTCGCCAACCTGATCGGCGCCAAGCTCGGCGTCAAGGTCGAGCTGGTCCCGGTGACCAGCGCCAACCGCATCCCGTACCTGCAGACGAAGAAGGCCGACCTCGTGATCTCGACCCTCGGCAAGAACCCGGAGCGCGAGAAGGTCATCGACTTCACGATCGCCTACTCGCCGTTCTTCCAGGCGATCTTCGGACCCAAGAGCCTGGCGGTGAAGACGCCGGCCGACCTGGCCGGCAAGAGCATCGGCGTCACGCGCGGCGCGATGGAGGACCAGGAGCTCGCCAAGATCGCACCGGCCGGCGTCGACGTGAAGCGCTTCGAGGACATGAACGGGACGGTCTCGGCGTACGCCGCGGGGCAGGTCCAGCTGATGGGCGTCGGCGCATCGGTGGCCGGCAACTTCATGGCCAAGAACCCGCAGGTCTCGACCGAGTTCAAGCTGCTCCTGAAGGACTCGCCGAACTACATCGGTGTCGCCAAGGGCGAGGACAAGCTGCGCCTGAAGGTCAACGAGATCATCGCAGCCGCCAGGGCATCGGGGGAGCTCAACAAGCTCTGCATGAAGTGGCTCGGCCGGCCGCTCGGCGACCTGCCGAGCTGAGAGGGACTTCCTTGCGCCGCTGAACGAGCCCGACGCCGACCTTGATCGCGCTCGACTTCGCGCCCGTCCTCGCCGAGTGGCCGCTGCTCGCCCAGGGCGTGGCGATGACGCTCGCCCTCACGGCCGCGGCGGCGATCCTCGGCGTCGCCCTCGGCATCGGTTGCGCCTGGGCGCGGCTGCACGGCGGGCCGGCGCTGCGCGCGGTCGTCGGCGCCTACGTCGAGTTGATCCGCAACACGCCGTTCATCGTCCAGCTCTTCTTCATCTTCTTCGGCCTGCCCGCCGCGGGACTGAGGCTCTCGAGCGACACGGCGTCGGTGATCGCGATGGTCGTCAACCTCGGCGCGTACGCGGCCGAGATCGTTCGCGCCGGCATCGCAGCGACGCCGCGCGGCCAGATCGAGGCAGCGCAGAGCCTCGCGCTCTCGGAGCTGCAGGTGTTCACGCGCGTCGTCCTGCCGCCATCGCTGCAGCGCGTCTGGCCGGCGCTGGTCGGCCAGATCGTCATCGTCATGCTCGGCTCGGCGGTGTGCGGCCAGATCTCGACGCACGAGCTGTCGTACGCCGTCAACCTGATCCACTCGCGCAACTTCCGCGCCTTCGAGGCGACCTTCGTCGGCACCGCGCTCTACCTGATGCTCGCGATCGCGCTGCGCCGCCTCCTGAACTGGGCCGGGCCGCGCTTCGTCTTCGGCCGCTAGCGCCATGGTCGAGTTCTCGATCTGGGACATCTTCCGCAACCTGCTGCTCGCGGCGCGCTGGACCGTGGCGCTGTCGCTGATCGCCTTCGTCGGCGGCGGGCTGGTCGGCGCTGCGTTGCTCGTCGCGCGCATCGCCCGCGTGCCCGGCGCCGAGACGATCGCACGCGGCTGGGTGCAGCTGTTCCAGGGCACGCCGCTCCTGATGCAGCTCTTCCTCGCCTACTTCGGCCTCGGCCTCGTCGGCGTCAACGTGTCGCCGTGGGTCGCGGCATCGCTCGCGCTCACGCTGTACACGAGCGCGTTCCTCACCGAGATCTGGCGCGGCTGCGTCGCCTCGGTCGCGCGCGGCCAGTGGGAGGCGTCGAGCGCGCTCGCGCTCAGCCTGGGCGAGCAGCTGCGCCACGTCATCGGGCCGCAGGCGCTGCGCGTCGCCGTCGCACCGACGGTCGGCTTCCTGGTGCAGGTGGTCAAGGGCACGGCGCTCGCGTCGGTGATCGGCTTCGTCGAGCTGACCAAGGCCGGGACGATGATCACCAACGCGACGTTCAGGCCGTTCACCGTGTTCGCCTGCCTGGCGCTGATGTACTTCGCGCTGTGCTGGCCGATCTCGCTCTGGAGCAAATCGCTGGAGAAGAAGCTGCATGGCCGACGCTGAGACTGCCGCGCCGAGGCGCATCGTCGAGATCAAGGGGCTGCGCAAACGCTTCGGCGCCAACGAGGTGCTGAAGGGGATCGACCTCGAGGTCGGCGCCGGCGAGGTCGTCGCCATCATCGGCAAGAGCGGCTCGGGAAAGAGCACGCTGCTGCGCTGCGTCAACGGCCTCGAGGTGTTCGACGAAGGCACGCTCGCCGTCGACGGCCTGCCGCTGCGGCACGGCGACAAGGCGGCGATGCGCGCGCTGCGCCAGCGCGTCGGCATGATCTTCCAGGGCTTCAACCTGTTCCCGCACCTGAGCGTCGGCAGGAACGTGATGCTCGCGCCGTCGCTGGTGAAGAAGGCCGCCGCCGCCGCGAACGCCGAGCACGCGCGGCGGCTGCTCGCGCGCGTCGGCCTCGCCGAGAAGTTCGACGCCTCTCCGGACCAGCTCTCGGGCGGCCAGCAGCAGCGCGTCGCCATCGCGCGCGCCCTCGCGATGGAGCCTGCCGTGCTGCTCTGCGACGAGATCACCTCTGCGCTCGACCCCGAGCTCGTCGGCGAGGTGCTGCGCGTCGTCGAGTCGCTCGCCGTCGACGGCATGACGCTCCTGATGGTGACGCACGAGATGAACTTCGCGCGCAAGGTCTCCGATCGCGTCGTGTTCATGCACGCCGGCCGCATCCACGAAGTCGGCCCGCCCG
>JASLGD010000097.1 GCA_030150305.1 Caldimonas sp.
GGCGTGGCGCGCTCCTCGACCGCCGCTGCCGGAGCCGCCGCACGCGCCGCTGCAGGCGACTGCGGCAATGATTGCGAGCGAACGACGGCGGATGCAGGCGGCGCGGGCGACGGCCGCTCGAGCACCTTCGGCTGCAGCCAGCCGAACACCGCGAGCGCGACGACGACCACGCCACCCGCGATCGCGACCGGCACGATCCGCCGCCGCCCGGCGCGCGCAGCGCTCGGCGCCCGCGCCGTCTGCGGCAGGACGACCGTCGCCGGTTCGGCGGGCGATGACGGCTCGCGCGCGCGCGCGAGCGGTTCGGTCCGCTCGGTCGGCTCGATGTTCGCGAGCGGCGCCGGCGCGGTTCCCCAGCCGCTCGACCAGCCGCTGTCGGGCACCGACGCCGGTGGCGTCGCCGGCAAGCCGAGCAGCGCGCGAAACGCAGCGACGCTCTGCGGCCGGTCGGCCGGGCGCACCGCGAGCGCGGCGTCGACCGCGCGCAGCAGCTCGTCGCTGTAGCGACCGCGCGCGACGACGGCGAGCGGCTCGACGCGGTCGTCGAGCAGCCGCTCGACCGACGACGCCGGCGTGCTGCCGGTGATCGCGAAGTACACGACCGAGGCGAGCGCATAGAGATCGGTCCATGCGCCTTGCGCCATCGACGCGACCTCGCCGTACTGCTCGATCGGCGCGTAGCCCGGCTTGAGGACGACGGTGATCGCGTGCGTCATGTCGCCGATGACGCGGCGCGCCGCGCCGAAGTCGAGCAGCAGCGGCCCGCCCGCCGTGAGCAGGATGTTGTCGGGCGCGATGTCGCGGTGGAAGCAGTGCTTGCCGTGCATCAGCTCGAGCGCGTCGAGCAGCGGCCGCAGCCAGGCGCGCAACTCGTCCTCGCCCGGCGGGCCGTCGAGCGCGGCGAGCGCCGACTTCAGTGTCGGACCTTCGTAGTACGGCATCACCATGTAGGCGGTGCCGTTCTCCTCCCAGAAGCGATAGACCTTGACCAGCGACGCATGGTCGAAGCGGGCAAGCAGCCGCGCCTCGTTGACGAAGCTCTTCAGGCCGGCGCGGAACGTGTCGAGGTGTCGTTCCGACTTGACGACGATCGCCGACGAGCCGGCGACGCGCGTCGCCATCGACGCCGGCATGTACTCCTTGATCGCGACGCGGCGCTGCAGCGAGTGGTCCCACGCGAGGTAGACGATGCCGAAGCCGCCCTCGCCGACGAGGCCCGTGATCTCGTAGTCGCGCAGCCGCGTGCCGAGCGCGAGCGTGTGGCCGCCCTGCAACCCGCCCGCCGCGGCACGACCGCGCAGCCGTTCGGCGTCGATCCCGGTGACGGCGTCGTCGCTCGGGCGCCGCGCGGGACCGGTCGGCCCCAGGACGGTCTTCTCGTCGTCGTCGGCAGTGGTCACGCGCGCACCTCGACCCGACGCCGCCGTGCGGCGCAGGTGGCGGCTATTGTCCGCCGCTCAGAGGCAGGGGACGATCTTGAACTCGACGCGGCGGTCGAGGACGTCGAAGCTGTCGTCGGTGCCGCTGCCGACGATGTTCTGGCGAAAGCCCATCCCTTCGGCGCGCGTGCGGCCGGCGAGCTCGGGCGCCTCCGCGGCGAGCCGCTGGCGGACGTACTGGGCGCGCTTCAGCGACAGCGCGTCGTTGATCGGCCCGGGGCCGCTGCGGCTCGTGTGGCCGACGATCACGATGCAGCTCTTGGCGGCGATCGACTCGTGCGCGATCTGGCGCAGCCACATGCCGTAGGCGCCGCTGATCTTCGGGTCGGACCAGAACTCGGTGCTGCCCGGATTGAAGAGGAACTTGACGCCGAGCTCGTTGTAGGCGATGCCGAGCGCGACGATGCGGCCGAACGCCTGCTCGGCCTCGGCGGTGTTGCCGAGCCGCATGCTGGAGAGATAGATGCCGCTCTGCACGCGCAGCTGCTCGCCCTGCGGAGACGACAGCGCGGTGCGGTACTGACCGAGCGCGTCCTGGTACTTCTCGGCGTTGTAGAGCGACGTCGCCTCGCTGATCACGCTCGCCGCGCCGATCCGCTCGAGGTAGTAGGCGTCGGCGCGCTGGCCGGGGGTCGTCGTCGTGGTGTTGGCGTAGCCTTCGACGACCTTGTCCTTGATCAGCACCGGCACGTCGCGGTAGTAGCGCGTCGGCGTCTGGTCGAGGTTCTCCTCGCGCGCGAGCGACCACGCCTGGGCGACGACGATGCCGCTCTTCAGCTCGGTGAGCGCGAGGTTGAGGCGGACCGTGGGCTTGCCGAGCGGCGCGGTCGGCACGCGCGCGATCGTCCCGGTGAGCAGGTACTGCGCGCGCGCGAGGTTGGCGGACTGGAAGGGCAGGAACGCGAACTGCGGATACAGGCTCGACATGCGCTGCACGACGCGCCGCTCGAACAGCATCGTCGCCTCGGTCTGCTGGCCGGTGACGGTGTCGAGCATCGGATCGACGATGACCATGCGGCGCGGCAGCTTCGGGTCGGGCTTGGTCAGCGTCGACTCGATCTTGGCGAGGAACGCCGGCAGCTTGCCGGTCTGCGCGATGAGCCGGTCGGTCGCGTCCGAGGCCGCCTTCTCGAACGTCTGCGGCTCCGACGACGTGCACGCCGCGAGGGCGAGCGCCGCCGCGACGACGAGCAGCGCGCCGTGCTCGCGGACGAGCGCGACGGCGCGTTCGAGCGAGCGGATCACTTGCATTCGCGCTTGAAGAAGTCGGTCTCGGCCGGCGTGATCTTCTCGAGCGACGCCTTCTGCAGGATCTCGGTGCAGCGCGCCTGCCGCTCGAGCGGCGACGACACGACGATCGGCGGGGTCGCCGCCGCCGTCGCGGCGCTCGAGGTCTTCGCCGCCGGCGGCGGATGGGAGGGACGCGCCGCGGCCGACGCCGTCCCTTGGCCGTGCGCCGCGGGCGTTGTCGTCGCGGCCGTCGTCGTCCCGACTGTCGTGGCCGCCGGCCGGGC
>JASLGD010000118.1 GCA_030150305.1 Caldimonas sp.
GTCGACACCGAGGGCAAGGAAACCGACTTCGGCGAGATGCAGATCATGAGCGTCCCCGACGCCGAGCCGGCGCCGGGCGCCAAGCCTGGCGTGCCCCCCGACGTCGCCGCGCTGGCCGCCGCCGGCATCGCCGGTGCGCTCGTGGCCGGGGCGGGCGGCGGAGGGGTCACGCCGGGCGTCGCACCCGGTGCCGGTTCTGCCACCGGCGCGGGCTTGACGTCCAGCGGGCTGACCGCCGCGACGCCTTCGGTGTCGATCTTGGCGATGACTTCGTCGGCGACGCAGGTCTCGCCGTCGTTCTTCACCAATTGCGCCATCACGCCAGCGACAGGCGCGGGCACTTCCAGCACGACCTTGTCGGTCTCGATCTCGACCAGGATCTCGTCGGCGGCTACCGCCTCGCCGGGCTTCTTCTTCCACTGCAGGAGCGTCGCTTCGCTGACCGACTCGGACAGCTGCGGCACCTTCACTTCGATCAATGACATGTCGTTGGCCTTGTTCGATCATTGACGCGGCAACCGCCCGGCCGCCCCGAGGGTGCGGCCGCCCCCGCGTGGGGCAGCGAACGTGCTCGCGAGCGTGGCAGCTTCATTTCGTGAGCACGAAGCCCTTCAGCTTGGCGAACGCCTGCTCGAGGAGCGCCTTCTGCTGCTCCTGGTGAAGGTGCGCGTAGCCGACCGCGGGCGACGACGACGGCGCGCGGCCGGCGTAGCCGAGCCGCTGGCCTTCGCTCATGTTCTCGTGGATGTAGTGCTGGACGAAGAACCACGCGCCCTGGTTCTGCGGCTCGTCCTGGCACCAGACGACCTCGCCGAGGTTCGGGTACTTCTTCAGCTCGGCGGCGAACGCCTTGTGCGGGAACGGATAGAGCTGCTCGACCCGGACGATCGCGACGTCGCCGTTCTTGCGCTCGGCGCGCGCGCGCACGAGGTCGTAGTAGACCTTGCCCGAGCACGCGATCAGGCGCTTGACGCGCTCCGGGTTGACCTCGGCGCTCAGCTCGCCGATCACCGTCCTGAACTCGCCCTTGGTGAACTCGGTCAGCGGCGACGCGGCGTCCTTCGCGCGCAGCAGCGACTTCGGCGTCATGATGATCAGGGGCTTGCGAAACATCCGCACCATCTGCCGGCGGAGCACGTGGAAGATCTGGCTCGCGGTGGTCGGCTGCACGACCTGCATGTTGTTGTCGGCCGAGAGCTGCATGAAGCGCTCGAGGCGCGCCGACGAGTGCTCCGGGCCCTGCCCTTCGTAGCCGTGCGGCAGCATCAGGGTCAGCCCGTTGGCGCGCCCCCACTTGACCTCGCCCGACGCGATGAACTGGTCGATCACGACCTGCGCGCCGTTGGCGAAGTCGCCGAACTGCGCTTCCCAGATGACGAGCGTGTTCGGCTCGGCGCTCGCGTAGCCGTATTCGAAGCCGAGCACCGCTTCTTCCGACAGCAGCGAGTCGATCACGACGAAGGGCGCCTGGCCGTCGGCGACGTGCTGCAGCGGCGTGTACGTGCCCTCGTCCCACCTCTCGCGGTTCTGGTCGTGCAGCACGGCGTGGCGGTGCGTGAACGTGCCGCGCGCCGAGTCCTCGCCGGACAGGCGCACCGCGTAGCCGCTCGCGACGAGCGACGCGAAGGCGAGGTGCTCGCCCATGCCCCAGTCGACCGGGATCTCGCCGCGGCCCATTGCGGCGCGATCGCCGAGCACCTTCTCGACGAGCGGGTGAACCTTGAAGTTCGGCGGCACCGTCGTGATCCGCTCGGCGAGGCGCTTCAGCTCGCTCACCGGCAGCGCCGTGTCGGCGGCGTCGGTCCACTTCTTGCCGAGGAACGGCGTCCAGTCGACCGCGTACTTGCTCTTGTAGTTGGTGAGGACCGGGTCGTAGCTGCTCTTGCCGGCCTCGAGCGCGGCGCGCGTCGACTTCACCAGCGCGTCGGGACCGTCGGGCGGAAGCACGCCCTGCGTGACGAGCTTGTCGCCGTAGAGCTTGCGCGTCCCCGGGTGCGCCGCGATCTTCTTGTACATCAGCGGCTGCGTCATCGCCGGCGTGTCCTGCTCGTTGTGGCCGAGCTTGCGGAAGCACACGATGTCGACGACGACATCCTTGTTGAACTCCTGGCGGTAGTCGAGCGCGAGCTGGCTGCACAGGATCACGGCTTCCGGATCGTCGCCGTTCACGTGCAGGACCGGCGCCTCGATCATCTTGACGACGTCGGTGCAGTAGAGCGTCGAGCGCGAGTCGCGCGGATCGGAAGTCGTGAAGCCGATCTGGTTGTTGATGACGATGTGAACGGTACCGCCGGTGTAGTAGCCGCGCGTCTGCGCGAGCGCGAGCGTCTCCATCACGACGCCCTGGCCGGCGAACGCGGCGTCGCCGTGGACGATCACCGGCAGCACGGTGTCGCCTTCGGTGTCGCCGCGGCGGTCGAGTCGCGCCTTGACCGAGCCCTCGACGACCGGATTGACGATCTCGAGGTGCGACGGGTTGAACGAGAGGCTGAGGTGGACCGGGCCGCCCGGCGTCGTGATGTCGCTCGAGAAGCCCTGGTGGTACTTGACGTCGCCGGCGGGCAGGTTCTCGGGCGCGGTGTGGTCGAACTCCGCGAACAGGTTCCTCGGCGTCTTGCCGAGCGTGTTGACGAGGACGTTCAGCCGCCCGCGGTGCGCCATGCCGATCACGATCTCCTGCACGCCCTTGCTGCCGGCGCGCTGGATGAACTCGTCCATCGACGCGATGAAGCTCTCGCCGCCTTCGAGCGAGAAGCGCTTCTGGCCGACGTACTTGGTGTGCAGGTAGCGCTCGAGGCCCTCGGCCGCAGTCAGCCGCTCGAGGACGTGGATCTTCTCGTCCTTGGTGAGCGACGGCTTCGAGCGGATCGACTCGAGCCGCTGCTGCCACCAGCGCTTCTCGGTCGGCTCGGTGCAGTGCATGTACTCGGCGCCGATCGTGCCGCAGTACGTCTCGCGCAGCGCCTGCACGATCTCGCGCAGCGTCATCTGCTCGTCGGTCGTGAAATAGGTGTTGGTCGCGCTGAACACCATGTCCATGTCGGACTCGGTGAGGTCGTAGAACGCCGGCTCCAGCTCGGGGATCTTCGGGCGCTCCTGGCGCTTGAGCGGATCGAGGTCGGCCCAGCGCGCGCCGAGCGAGCGGTAGGCGGCGATCAGCGACTGGACGTAGACCTGCTTGCGTGCGACCGCGAGGTCCTCGCTCGACGCGCGGTTGCCGAACGCGTTCGCCTTGGCTCGCTGCGCGAACGACTCGACGACCGGAGCGTGCGCGACGTCGCGCGAGGTCGAGCCGTCGACTGCGGGAACGTGCTGCAGCGCGTCGAAGTACGCGCGCCACTTGTCCGGGACCGAGCCCGGGTTGTCGAGGTAGGCCTCGTAGAGTTCCTCGACGTACGGCGCATTGCCGCCAAACAGGTACGAGTTCGCCCTGCTTTCCTGCATCATCTCGCTCACCTTTCGCGACCCGTTTCGGGCGCTGCAGTGGGTTTCTCTGGAAAACCTTCCGGTCCTCGGCTTCACCGATTCACGGACTAGCGGCCCGGCGCGTGCCGGGCTGGACCTTCAGGTCGGGAACGACTGTAGCACCGCTCTGTGCCTCTCACGCCGCTAGGGTCGTCGGCTCCGCGGCAAGCTTCGCACGCGCGGCGACGTATTCGCGCGCGAGGCGCGCGACGAGCTCGGCCGCCGGGACGACGGCGCCGATCGCGCCGATGCCCTGGCCGCAGCCCCAGACGTCCTTCCACGCCTTGCGCGCCGCCGAGTCGCCGCCGAAGTTCATCTTGCTCGGATCGCTGTCGGGCAACTGGTCGGGATCGAGCCCGGCGTTCTTGATCGAGCCCTTGAGGTAGTTGCCGTGGACGCCGGTGAACAGGCTCGTGTAGACGATGTCGTCGCTCGTGCTGTCGACGATCATCCGCTTGTAGGCATCGACCGCGCGCGCCTCCTCGGTGGCGATGAACGCCGAGCCGATGTAGGCGAAGTCGGCGCCCATCGCCTGCGCCGCCAGGATCGCGCCGCCGCTCGCGATCGCCCCCGAGAGCGCGAGCGGGCCGTCGAACCAGCGCCGGATCTCGGCGACGAGCGCGAACGGGCTCTTGATCCCGGCATGGCCGCCGGCGCCCGCGGCGACCGCGATCAGGCCGTCGGCGCCCTTCTCGATCGCCTTCCTCGCGAAGGTGTCGTTGATGACGTCGTGGAGCACGATCCCGCCCCAGCCGTGCACCGCGTCGTTGACGTCGGTGCGCGCGCCGAGCGAGGTGATGACGATCGGCACCTTGTACTTCGCGCAGACGCCGAGGTCGTGCTCCAGCCGGTCGTTGCTCCTGTGGACGATCTGGTTGATCGCGAACGGTGCCGCCGGCCGATCCGGGTGCGCGCGATCCCACGCGCCGAGCGCCTCGGTGATCTCGGCGAGCCACTCGTCGAGCTGCTCGGCGGGGCGCGCGTTCAGCGCCGGCATCGAGCCGACGATGCCCGACGTGCACTGCGCGATGACGAGCTTGGGGTTGCTGACGATGAAGAGCGGCGCGCCGATGACCGGCAGCGGCACGCGGCGAAGAACGGCAGGCAGCGGCATGGCGGATCGGCGCGCGTCAGAACGCTTCGAGCGCCATCGCGGTGACGCTCGCGGCGCCTTCGACGATCGCGTCGCGCTGCGCGGGCGCCTTGCTGAGCAGGTGCTCGGCGTAGAAGCGCGCGGTCTGCACCTTCGCCGTCAGGAACGCGGTGTCGCCTTCGTGCGCAGCGAGCAGCCGCTCGGCGGCGAGCAGCGCGCGCGCCATCTGCCATCCCGCCATCACGTTGCCGGCGAGCAGCAGGTACGGCACCGACCCGGCGAACGCCGCGTTCGGATCGCGCTTGCTCTCGGCGACGATGAACTCGACGACCTGTTCGAACGCGTGCCGCGCCGCGGTCAGGCGCTTCTTCATCGAGCGCGCGGCGTCGCTGTGGCTCTGCGCCAGGTCGGCCTCGGTCGCGGCGATGCGCTCGGCGATCGCGCGCGCGACCCGGCCGCCGTCGCGCGCGGTCTTGCGTCCGACGAGGTCATTCGCCTGGATCGCGGTCGTGCCCTCGTAGATCGTCAGGATGCGCGCGTCGCGCAGGAACTGCGCCGCTCCGGTCTCCTCGATGAAGCCCATGCCGCCGTGGACCTGCACGCCGAGGCTCGCGACCTCGATGCTCATCTCGGTGCTGTAGCCCTTCACGAGCGGCACCATGAACTCGTAGAACGCCTGGTTCTCGCGCCGCGCATCGGTGTCTTCGTCGTGGTGCGCGGCGTCCGACGCGGCGGCGGCGGCGAGCGCGAGCGCCCGGCAGCCTTCGGTGTAGGCGCGCATCGTCATCAGCATCCGGCGCACGTCCGGGTGGTGGATGATCGTCGCGCTGCCGGCCACCGAGCCGTCGACCGGACGCGACTGGACGCGCTCCTTCGCATAGGCAGCGGCCTGCTGGTACGCACGCTCGGCGATCGCGATGCCCTGCATTCCGACCGCATAACGCGCGGCGTTCATCATGATGAACATCGCCTCGAGGCCACGGTTCTCCTCGCCGACGAGCCAGCCCAGCGCGCCCGGGACCGCCGCGCTCCTGTTCTCGCCCGGGCCGTCGAGGCCGGCGACGCCACGGTCGCCGAACTGCAGGACCGCCGTGGGGCTGGCCTTGATGCCGAGCTTGTGCTCGATCGAGACGCACCAGACGTCGTTGCGCGCGCCGAGCGAGCCGTCCTCGTTGACGAGGAACTTGGGAACGAGGAACAGGCTGATGCCCTTGACGCCCTCGGGCGCGCCGGCGATCCGCGCCAGCACGAGGTGGACGATGTTCTCGGCCATGTCGTGCTCGCCGTAGGTGATGAAGATCTTGGTGCCGAAGATCCGGTAGCGGCCGTCGCCGATCGGCTCGGCGCGCGTGCGGACGAGCGCGAGGTCCGAGCCGGCCTGCGGCTCGGTGAGGTTCATCGTCCCCGTCCACTCGCCCGAGATCATCTTCGGGATGAAGCGCTCCTGCTGCTCGCGCGAGCCCGCGGTCAGGAGCGCCTCGATCGCGCCGTCGGTGAGCAGCGGGCAGAGCGCGAAGCTGAGGTTGGCGCTGTTGATCATCTCGATCGCCGCGGCGCCGATCGTCTTCGGCAAGCCCTGGCCGCCGTACTCGGGCGGATGCTGCAGCCCCTGCCAGCCGGCTTCGCCGAACTGGCGGAACGCCTCCTTGAAGCCGGGCGTCGTCGTCACGACGCCGCCCTGCCACGACGACGGGCGCACGTCGCCGTCGCGGTTCAGCGGCGCGAGCACCTCCTGGGTGAAGCGCGCGCACTCCTCGAGCACCGCTTGCGCGGTGTCGAGGCCGGCCTCCTCGAATCCGGGCAGGCGCGCGATCGCCTCGAGGTCGGCGAGCTCCTTCATGCAGAACAGCATGTCCTTGACGGGGGCGACGTAGCTCATGGCGTTTGCTCCAGTGGCCGCGCGCAGCGCGCGTGCGGCGAGAAAAAGCCCGTCGACCGAACGCGGAGGACGGGCTGTCGCGTGTGCGCTCGTGGCGTCAGAGCGCCTTGATGAGCTCGGGCACCGCGGTGAACAGATCCTGCTCCAAGCCGTAGTCGGCGACGCTGAAGATCGGCGCCTCGGCGGCCTTGTTGATCGCGACGATGACCTTCGAGTCCTTCATCCCGGCGAGGTGCTGGATCGCGCCGCTGATGCCGATTGCGACGTAGAGCTGCGGCGCGACGATCTTGCCGGTCTGGCCGACCTGCCAGTCGTTGGGCGCATAGCCCGCGTCGACCGCGGCGCGGCTGGCGCCGAGCGCAGCGCCGAGCTTGTCGGCAAGCGGCGTCAGCACTTCGTTGAACTTCTCGCTCGAGCCGAGCGCGCGACCGCCCGAGACGATGATCTTCGCCGACGTCAGCTCGGGACGGTCGTTCTTCGCGATCTCGGCGCCCACGAAGCTCGCCTTGCCCGAGTCGCCGACCGGCTGCACGGTCTCGACCGACGCCGCGCCGCCGCTCGCCGCGGCAGGATCGAACGCGGTCGTGCGCACCGTGATCACCTTGACGGGATCGAGGCTCTGCACGGTCGCGATCGCGTTGCCGGCATAGATCGGGCGCTCGAAGGTATCGGGCGAGACGATCCTGGTGGTGTCGGAGACCTGCCCGACGTCGAGCTTGGCAGCGACGCGCGGCGCGATGTTCTTGCCCGAGGCGGTCGCCGCGAACAGGATGTGGCTGTAGCCGCCGGCGAGCGCGAGCACCTGCGCCGCGACGTTCTCGGCGAGCGCGTGCGCGAAGGCGTCGGAGTCGGCGTGCAGCACCTTGGCGACGCCGGCGATCTGCGCCGCCGCGCCTGCCGCCGCCTGTGCGCCGGTGCCGGCGACGAGAACGTGGACCTGGCCGCCGAGCTGCGCGGCGGCGCTGACGGTGTTGAGCGTTGCCGGGCGGACGGTTGCGTTGTCGTGCTCGGCGACGACGAGTGCGTTGATCTCGGCCATGTTCAGATCACCTTCGCTTCGGTCTTGAGCTTGGCGACGAGCGTTGCGACGTCGGGCACCTTGACGCCGGCGCCTCGCTTCGGCGGCTCGCTCACCTTGAGGATCTTGAGGTGCGCCTTGGCGTCGACGCCGAGGTCGGCCGGCTTGACGACGTCGAGCTGCTTCTTCTTCGCCTTCATGATGTTGGGCAGCGTCACGTAGCGCGGCTCGTTGAGGCGCAGGTCGGTGGTGACGATCGCCGGCAGCTTGACGTTGAGCGTCTCGAGGCCGCCGTCGACCTCGCGCGTCACGTTCGCCGAACCGCCCTGGACCTCGATCTTCGAGGCGAAGGTCGCCTGCGGCAGGTCGCAGAGCGCGGCGAGCATCTGCCCGGTCTGGTTGCAATCGTCGTCGATCGCCTGCTTGCCGAGGATGACCAGCCCCGGCTGCTCCTTGTCGACGAGCGCCTTCAGCAGCTTGGCGACCGCGAGCGGCTGCAGCTCTTCGTCGGTCTGGACGAGGATCGCGCGGTCGGCGCCGATCGCCATCGCCGTGCGCAGCGTCTCCTGGCACTGCTGGACGCCGCACGAGACCGCGATGACCTCGGTGACGGCGCCCTTCTCCTTGAGCCGCACCGCCTCTTCGACGGCGATCTCGTCGAAGGGGTTCATGCTCATCTTGACGTTTGCGATGTCGACGCCGGTGCCGTCGCTCTTGACGCGCACCTTGACGTTGTAGTCGACGACGCGCTTGACGGGGACGAGAACTTTCATCGGGGCTCCAGCCGAACGATCGATGCGAACGATCGTGCTATTTTAGCCGGGCCGACAGCCCCCTCTCGACGGGTGGGAGCGGAGATCAGGGAGCCGACGCGGGCGTCGCCGGATGCGGCGGCGCGAGCCGATCGTCGCACGTGAAGCGCACTTCGGCGGTCTGCACGCTCCAGAAGTGCCAGCCCTGCGTGTGGCCGACGTCGATCACGGCGCGCTTGCCCTGCGAATCGCAGAACTCGTTCGCGCGTGCGATGCCGCGCGACTTGATGTCGGCGTCGCTCGGCGTGCCGCCGCCCGCGTCGGCCTTGACGCGGTAGGTCGTCGGACCGGTCTTGACGATGTCCGACTTCGTCGAGCAGGCGGCCAGGGCGAGGACGATCAGCGCGATCGAAGCTCTCATGCGGTGTGGTTCTCGTCGCGTTGGAGGGGGCGTCGCTGCGCGCGTTGCGCAGTGGTACCCGGGGCGGGATTCGAACCCGCAAGCTGTCCAGCCACGGGTTTTAAGCCCGCTGCGTCTACCAATTTCGCCACCCGGGCCCTCGTCGCCGGCACTGTAGCGGCAAGGTTCGATGCGACTGGTATCAAAGCGAAGCAGGATGTGCTGCGTTGTTCCGTGTGTGCAATTCGCCGCAGCGCACGCACGTCGCTAGCGCCGGCGAGCGGCGCTGCAACGATCGCACGAAGGGTGGAGGCGCGGGCCGGAGTCGAACCGACCTACTCGGATTTGCAATCCGGTGCATAACCGCTTTGCTACCGCGCCACGTTCAATGTCTCGCGCAACGGTATCACGCGAGCCGACGATGAAAAAGGGAAGCCTGGGCTTCCCTTCTAGTCTGTCCTGGAGCGGGAGACGAGTCTCGAACTCGCGACCTCAACCTTGGCAAGGTTGCGCTCTACCAACTGAGCTACTCCCGCATCGCATCGCCGGCCGAACGGCTCGACGACGCGGGCGCAAGTATAGCGGCAACGACATCGACGACCCCTTGCGCGAGGGCTTGGCGCAAGGGGTCTTCGGTCGTCAATGCGTGAGGATGTCGCCGGGCGGCGGCACCGCAGGCGCCGACGTCGACGCCGCTGCCGGCTCCGCCGGCTTCGCGGCGTCCTCCTCGGAGAGCGGCTGCGGCGCCGTCTCGAGCGCGATCTCGAGGACGCGGTCGATCCACTTCACCGGGACGATCTCGAGCTGGTTCTTGACGTCCTCGGGAATGTCCTGCAGGTCCTTGACGTTCTCCTCGGGGATGAGGACCGTCTTGATGCCGCCGCGGCGCGCCGCGAGCAGCTTTTCCTTCAGGCCGCCGATCGCGGTGACCTCGCCGCGCAGCGTGATCTCGCCGGTCATCGCGACGTGCGCGCGCACCGGAATGCCGCTCAGCGCCGACACGAACGCCGTCGTCATCGCGATGCCCGCGCTCGGGCCGTCCTTCGGCGTCGCGCCGTCGGGAACGTGGATGTGGACGTCGCGCTTCTCGAACAGCTCGTCCTTGATGCCCAGGCGCCGCGCGCGGCTGCGCACGACCGAGCGCGCCGCCTCGACCGACTCCTTCATGACGTCGCCGAGCTGGCCGGTGCGGATGATGTTGCCCTTGCCGGGCATCACCGCCGCCTCGATCGTCAGCAGGTCGCCGCCGACCTCGGTCCACGCCAGGCCGACGACCTGGCCGACCTGGTTCTCCTTTTCGGCCTGGCCGTAGTCGAACTTGCGAACTCCGAGGTACGCGTTGAGGTTGCTCTCGGTGACGACGACCTTGTCGGTGATCTGCTTGAGCTGGATGCCCTTGACGACCTTGCGGCAGATCTTGGCGATCTCGCGCTCGAGCGAGCGCACTCCCGCCTCGCGCGTGTAGTAGCGCACGATGCCGCGCACCGCCGACTCGGTGACCTCCATCTCGTCGGCCTTGACGCCGTTGTTCTTCTGCTGCTTGGGCAACAGGTAACGCAGCGCGATGTTGACCTTCTCGTCTTCGGTGTAGCCGGCGAGCCGGATCACCTCCATGCGGTCGAGCAGCGCCGGCGGGATGTTCATCGAGTTCGAGGTCGCGATGAACATCGTGTCCGAGAGGTCGAAGTCGACCTCGACGTAGTGGTCGCTGAAGGTGTGGTTCTGCTCCGGGTCGAGCACCTCGAGCAGCGCCGACGACGGATCGCCGCGGAAGTCCATGCCGAGCTTGTCGATCTCGTCGAGCAGGAAGAGGGGATTCCTCGTGCCGACCTTGGTCAGCGACTGCAGCACCTTGCCCGGCATCGAGCCGATGTAGGTGCGGCGGTGGCCGCGGATCTCGGCCTCGTCGCGCACGCCGCCGAGCGCCATGCGGACGAACTTGCGCCCGGTCGCGCGCGCCACGCTCTGGCCGAGCGAGGTCTTGCCGACGCCGGGCGGCCCGACGAGGCACAGGATCGGCGACTTCATCTTGTCGACGCGCTGCTGCACCGCGAGGTATTCGAGGATGCGGTCCTTGACCTTGTCGAGGCCGTAGTGGTCTTCGTTCAGCACCTGCTCGGCGAACGCCAGGTCCTGCTTGATCTTGGTCTTCTTCGCCCAGGGCAGGTTGACGAGCGTGTCGATGTAGTTGCGAACGACGGTCGCCTCGGCCGACATCGGCGACATCAGCTTCAGCTTCTTGAACTCGGCGTCGGCCTTCTTCTTCGCCTCCTTGGGCATCTTGGCGGCGATGATCTTCTTCTCGAGCTCTTCCATGTCGGCGCCTTCCTCGCCGTCGCCGAGCTCCTTCTGGATCGCCTTGACCTGCTCGTTGAGGTAGTACTCGCGCTGGCTCTTCTCCATCTGCCGCTTGACGCGGCCGCGGATGCGCCTTTCGACCTCCAGGATGTCGACCTCGTGCTCGAGCTGCTCGAGCAGCTTCTCGAGCCGCTTGTCGACCGCGACGAGAT
>JASLGD010000256.1 GCA_030150305.1 Caldimonas sp.
GCACGATGCGGGCGAGTATCGCGAGGCGCACGGCCCGCTCGACGAGCAAGGCGCGCGTCCGTGGCGCATGCTCGCGCCCGGCATGGCGCTGACGGTCGAGCCGGGGCTCTACGTGCGCCCCGCCGACGACGTGCCCGAGCAGTACTGGAACATCGGCATCCGCATCGAGGACGATGCGGTCGTCACGGAAAGCGGCTGTGAACTGCTCACGCGCGAAGTGCCGGTCGCCGCGGCCGAGATCGAAGCGCTCATGCGCGACGCCTGACGACCGGCGCGGCGGTTGCCAGCACTCGGCCCGTGCCGGTCTTCCTGATCTTCGCCGCGTGCGCGTTCGCGAGCGGCTTCGCGCTGCGCCTCGCCGACCCGATCGTGCTGCCGGTCGCGGCGCACTTCGCCGTCGCGCCGACGACCGCGGCGATGCTCAACAGCGCGTACGCGCTGCCGTACGCGCTCGCGCAACCGTTCCTCGGCCCGATCGGCGACCGCTTCGGCAAGGCGCGCTGCATCCAGGTCTGCATCGCCGGGCTCGCGACAACGCTGGTGCTCGGCGCGCTGGCGCCGAGCTTCGCGTTCCTGCTCGCGACGCGGATCGCCGCCGGCGTCTTCGCCGGCGGGCTGATCCCGCTCGTCCTCGCCGGCATCGGCGACCGCTTCGACATGCGCGAGCGGCAGGTCATGATCGGCCGGATGCTGCTCGCGATCATCTCGGGACAGATGCTCGGCTCGGTCGTCTCCGGATTCGCGAACGACGCTTACGGCTGGCACGCAGCGCTCGCGATCGGCGCCGCGGTCGGCGCGGTCGCGGCCGTCGTCGCCTGGCTCGCCATGCCGCGCGGCGCGAACGCAGGGTCGAGCCGCGACGAAGGATCGTTCGCCGATCTCTACGCGCGCGTCCTCGTCAATCCGAAGGCGCCTTGGCTGATCGGCGGCGTCGCCGTCGAAGGCGCGTTCTTCTACGGCCTCTTTCCGTACATGGGCGAGCTGCTGCGCGCGACCGCGGTGCCGGCGGGCGGCTCGGTCGCGCGCATCACCGGCATCGTGCTCGGCGCGTTCGGCGTCGGCGGCCTGCTCTACGCGGCGAGCGTGCGCGCGCTGCTGCGCGCGTTCGGCGTGCGCAGGATGTGCCTGATCGGCGCCGCCACCGGCGCGCTGGCGTACGCCACACTCGCCTTCGTGCCGAGCTGGTGGGCGGCCGCGGTCGCCATGTTCGTCGCCGGCGTCAGCTTCTACATGCTGCACAACTCGATGCAGACCGAGGCGACCGAGCTCGCGCCGTCGGCGCGCGGCTCGGCGGTCGCGCTCTTCGCGTGCGGCTTCTTCGCCGGCCAGGGGCTCGGGCCGCCGATCTTCGCCGCGCTGCTGCACACGCTCGGTCCGCGGCCGGCGCTGGTCGTCGTCGCGCTCGTGATCGTCGTCCTCGGCCACACCGTCGTCACCCGCGTGATCGATCGCCGGATCGTCGCCGGAGCGTCCGGCGCGGCGCCGCGATAATCGCGGGCCCGCTGCCAGACGCCGCTCCCGTGCCCGCACCGATCGCCCCGCTCCGCGTCACCGCGTCGACCGTCACCTGCGCTGCCGGGGCCGGCAAGGCGGCGTTGCTCGCAGCGATGCGCGCCGGCCGGACGGCGCTGACGCCGAACGACTTCGGCGTCGACCCGCTCGCGACGTGGATCGGCCGCGTCGCCGACGTCGAGACGTCGGCGCTGCCGAGGCCGCTCGCCGCCTGGGACTGCCGCAACGACCGCCTCGCCTGGCTCGGCCTGCAGGCCGACGGCTTCCTCGACGCCGTCGGCGCCGCGCGCGAGCGCCACGGCGCGGCGCGGGTCGCGGTCGTCGTCGGCACGTCGACGTCGAGCATCGGCGCGACCGAGGACGCCTACCGCGCGCTCGACGACGACGGACGCTTTCCCGCCGACAACCGCAATCCGCTCGTCCACACGCCGCACTCGCTCGCGATGTTCGTCCGCGAGGCGCTCGCGCTCGCCGGGCCGTGCGTCACCGTCTCGACCGCGTGCTCGTCGAGCGCCAAGGTGTTCGCGACCGCCGAGCGGATGCTGCGCCTGGGGCTGGTCGACGCCGCGCTCGTCGGCGGCGTCGACACGCTCTGCGGCAGCGTGCTGTTCGGCTTCAACGCGCTGCAGCTCGTCTCGCCGGAGCCGTGCCGTCCGTTCGACGCCGAGCGCAGCGGCATCAGCATCGGCGAGGCCGCCGGCTTCGCGCTGCTCGAGCGCGACGAGCGCGACGACGACGTCCCGCGCCTGCTCGGCTACGGCGAATCGAGCGACGCCCACCACATGTCGACGCCGCATCCCGAAGGGCTCGGCGCCGAGCGCGCGCTCGACGACGCGCTCGCCCGCGCCGGCATCGACGCCGCTGCCGTCGACCACATCAACCTGCACGGCACCGCGAGCGCGAAGAACGACGAGGTCGAGGCGCAGCTGATCGCGCGCCGCTTCCCGGCGACGGCGCACGCGAGCTCGACCAAGGGGATCACCGGCCACACGCTCGGCGCCGCGGGGATCGTCGAAGCGGTCGCGAGCCTGCTCGCGATCGAGCACGGCTTTCGCCCCGGCACCGTCAACACGCGCGTCCTCGATCCGGCGTGCGGCCCGCAGCTGCGCACCGCCGGCGCGACGGCGCCGGTCCGGATCGCGCTCAGCAACTCGTTCGGTTTCGGCGGCAACAACTGCGTCCTCGTCTTCGGCGACGCCGACGCCGCGGCGTGCCGATGAGGGCAGCGAGCGCGCGCGGCAGCTTCGCCGTCGATGGCGTCGCGTTCTGGGCGCCGACGCTGCCCGGCTGGTCGCACGCACGCGCGGCGTTCCGCGACGAAGCGGCGCCGCTCGCGACGCCCGCGAAGCGGCCCGCGCCCGAGCTGCTCGCCGCCGCCGAGCGCAGGCGCGCGCCCGACACCGTCGCGCTCGCGCTCGAAGTCGCCGGCGCCGCGGTCCGCGCGGCAGGTCGCGACGCCGCAGCGCTGCCGTCGGTCTTCACGTCGACGCACGGCGACCTCGCGGTCAGCGACTACATGTGCGCGACGCTCGCGACCGCGCCGACGCTGATCTCGCCGACCAAGTTCCACAACTCGGTCCACAACGCGGCGGCGGGCTACTGGACGATCGCGACCGGCTGCCGCGAAGCGAGCACGGCGCTGACGGCGTTCGACGCCAGCTTCGCCGCCGGGCTGCTCGAGGCGGCGAGCCAGTGCAGCGCCGACGACCGTGCGGTGCTGCTGGTCGCGTTCGACGTCGAGGCGAGCGGCGCGCTCGCGACCGTCGTCGAGAGCGAGGGGCTGCTCGCGTGCGCGCTCGTCGTCGCGCAGAGCGCGGGCGCGAACAGCATC
>JASLGD010000261.1 GCA_030150305.1 Caldimonas sp.
GAAGACGCCGTGACGCGCAAACGTGTTCAGGTTCTGGCGAACCATCTGCCACGAGCCCGTGCGCGCGATCTGTGCCCACTGGGCAGCGCCCAGCTCGAGCGCCGTCAGCATCTGGAACGGCACGTCCGGTGTGGCGGCGGCGCGGCCTGCAGCCACGTCGCGCTTGAACGCCTCGAACGCACGCGTCAGCGGCGGCAGCGCCGCCTCGTCGTACGCCTTGCCGATCAGCCAGGCGAACCAGGCCGCACGCCACGCCTCCACCGGCTTCGGGTGGACCATCTTGACCACGTCCGCCAGCGACGGCGCGCTGCCGACCGCCGCATTCAGCAGCTGCTTTTCGCTCGCCTTCAGCAGCCAGTCCTGGACGAGCTTCTTCGGACGCGAGCCGAGCGACTTGCGACCGACCGCGCCGCTGCGAACGATCTGGACGAACGTGCGCAGCATCTTGCCGTTGTCGACGATCCGGCCAAAGACCCGCGACAGCAGCGCCACGTCACGCGCGGCGAGCGTCGCCGCCAGCAGCGCCGGCATGTCCTTCATGCGGCCGGCCTGACGCGCGTAGATCGCCGCCTTGGCGACGAACGCCGGGTCGAGCGAATTCGCCAGCGCCAGCACGGTGTCGAGCTGCGTTTCGGCGTTCGCGTAGAACGTCTGGTTCAGGCAGCCCGTTGCAGCGAGCTGCGCCAGCTGGTGGCGCGCGCCGAACGCGTACGCGGGCGCGAGTTCGTCGTTGCGCGTGTCTGCGTTCGGCAGCAGCACGCCCTTGAGCGTCTTGAACAGTGCAGTGTTGACCATGACGGCCTCCATGTTGGTTGTGGGGCGAACGCCCTCTCGGCGCCCTGCCCCGCTGTCTGACTAGCTGAGGCGCGAGCCCCTCGGCAGCCGCGCCGCGAGCCACTCGTGGACGTCTGCGCGGACGTTCCGGCCCTCGAGGAGAAAGTCCTCGAAGCGGCTCGGCACGTACGGCAGGTACACGAGCCGCATGCGCGCTTCCTCCGGCGTGCGGTCGGCCTTGCGGCTATTGCACGGCGCGCAAGCGGCGACGAGGTTCATCCAGGTCGCCTTGCCGCCACGCGACTCCGGCACGATGTGCTCGCACTGGAGCTCGCGCTCCGGGAAGCGCTCGCCACAGTAGGCGCACGTCATCCGGTCGCGCCGGAAGAGCTTGGCCTTGCCGAGCACCGGCGCGACGTCGAACAGGTTGACCTTCGCCGCGCCGTGCAGGGCGATGATCGGATGCACGTCGATCGTCGACTGCCGCGCGCGGGCGACGTTGAAGCCGCCGCGCAGCGTCGCCAGCGGACCGACGCCTTCGACCCACGCGACCGCGTCGGCGGCAATGTGCAGCGCCGCCTGCTCGAGCGAGATCCACGCCTGGGGCGTGCCCTGGATGTCGAGCTGCAGCACGTGGACGTGTTCGGTGCAGCGCATGGTCCGCCTCCTTTCGTGGCTGAAGTGATTGGATGAATGGATGGGACGTCCGGGTGGGCTCGAACCACCGGCCTTGACCTTCGGAGAGTCGCGCTCTGCCGCTGAGCTACGGACGTGCTGAGAAGAAAAACTGGTAGCCCCTGACGATTTCGAAACGCCGACCGTCGCTTTGTAGGAGCGCTGCTCTGCCTCTGAGCTAAGGGGCCGTGGACTGGGCGGGGGTGGCGGGATTCGAACCCGCGTGCACCGGTTCAGAGCCGGCTGTCTGAGGCCTCTCGACTACACCCCATGGAAACCGTGGTGCGGGCGCAGGGTGTCGAACCCCGTCCTGCCGGTTAAAAGCCGGCTGCTCTGCCCCTGAGCTACACCCGCGTGAAGGCCTGGTGGAGAGCGAGCGGATCGAACGCTCGCGGCGAACGGGTCGCCGGCCTCGGCTTAGCAAGCCGGCCCCTTGCCGCTCGGGCAGCTCTCCTTCTATGTCTTGGCGTCATGGGCGCCGGTAGTGATTGCGCTTTGCGCCGTCAAAACGAGCCAGTAGGCATGCAGCAGCGCTTGAAGCGCTTGCCAGAGCCGCACGGGCACGGGTCGTTGCGCCCGAGCTTCTCGACCAGCTCCTTGTCGCCGCGAACAGCGCGATCGCCGCGCTTGACCTGCGTCTCGGACGGGAAGCCCTTGCGGCGCTTGCTCGTGACCTCAAAAGCAGAGGCCCTCGTCTTCGTCGATCTTCTTCATGGTCGCCTCCTTCGATTGCTGGTAGTCCGGGGTGGGGGCGATCCACCGGCCTTCGCCTTATGAGGGCGCTGCTCTGCCACTGAGCTACCGGACCGTTCGTGCTGGTCCCCTCGGTCCGAGTCGAACGGACATGCCCGTGGGCGCCGGTTTCTGAGACCAGTGCGTCTGCCTGTTCCGCCACGAGGGGTTGTGCTGGTGCGTCGCCAGGGGCTCGAACCCTGACCGCCCGGGGTAAGAGCCCGGTTCTCTGCCGCTCGAGTTCGCGACGCGTTCGAATGCAGTGCGCTTGGGGGTGACCGGCCGGAGTCGAACCGGCACCAGCGGGGTCACGGCCCACGGCTCTGCCGTTGAGCTACGGCCACACCCAAGCGCACTCAAACAAAGATGGTCTCGGTGGCAGGTCTCGAACCTGCGACCCCATGCTCCCGAAGCACGTGCGCTGCCTACTGCGCCACACCGAGAATGATCTGGTTCTCGCGGGTGGGAACGATCCACCGACCTGCGCCTTATCAAGACGCTGCTCTGCCAGCTGAGCTACGCGAGATCTGAAAACTGGCTCCCCGACGTGGCCTCGAACCACGGACCTCCTGGTTAACAGCCAGGCGCTCTGCCAACTGCGCTACCGGGGAAGAGAAAGTGCGCCTCGCGACCGATTCGAACGGCCGACCCGCCGGGCAGAAACCGGCTGCTCTTGTCCGCTTCAGTTAGAGGCATGGACTCGACGGTCCGATTCGAACGGACGCGGGCTTTCGCCGTCTGGGTTGCAATCAGATGCCTTCGGCCGCTTGGCTACGTCGAGAAGAACTGGCACCGGACCACGGCTTCGAACCGCGAACCTTCGGCTTTGGAGGCCGCTGCTCTGCCAGTTGAGCTAGCCCGGCGTGGTGGGTGCGGATGGATTCGAACCACCGTGTCCTTGGAGGAGACTGCTTTAAAGGCAGCCGCAATCGGCCTTTTTGCCACACACCCATCGACTGGCGTCTCGTGCACGATTCGAACGTGCGACCTCCGGCTTCGTAGACCGGCGCTCTGGATCCAGCTGAGCTAACGGGACTTCCTTGCTGGTGCCGAGAGAGGGCTTCGATCCCCCGACGCACGCGCCTTCAACGCGCCGCTCTACCGTCTGAGCTATCTCGGCAAGTGATCTGGCGCCTCGTGCGGGAGTCGAACCCGCGGCTTCCGACTAGACAGGCCGGCACTCTGGCCGCTGAGTTAACGAGGCGTGGTGGAGGTGAAAGGGTTCGAACCTTCAGCCTGCCGCTTGCAAGGCGGCTGCTCTACCGTGTCTTGAGCTACACCCCCGGGGAACGCTGGCGTCGTGTGCGGGATTCGAACCCGCGTAGCCACCTTGAAAGAGTGGTGTCTTGGGCCGGCTAGACGAACACGACGTGACATTGCTGGTGCCCCCGGCGACGGGTCGAACGCGCGGCCTGCCGTTTACAAGACGGCTGCTCTGCCAGCTGAGCTACGAGGGCGGTGATCTGTCCACTTCGGCTGTGTCCACGCGCGCGCGTCCCGTCGGACGGGTGTCTCGCTGCACGAAGCCGGGCCAAGGCCGCGCACATCCCGCACCGCCAACACCTTCGCGCACGGCAGCGGAGTGCATGGGCACACCCGAAGTGGAGCGGATGACGAGAGTCGAACTCGTGGCCTCGACCATGGCGTGGTCGCGCTCTGCCGGCTGAGCTACATCCGCATCAGGCAAGCGGACCTCGGCCAGTTCCGGGTCGCGCTTGCGAAGCCAAGTTGTTAAAGAGCCCCGCCCGAAGGCGGTGTGGTCCGTTGACCGGCGGCCTGCACCGATGCGCTGGCCGAGGAGAAAACTGAAAGGGCCCGGATCCTTGCGGAATCCGGGCCCCTGGTAGAGGTTTGCAGAGGGTGCGCTTACGCGAAACCCTCGCCCGGAATACGACCGCTCTCGAAGCGACCAAGTTGCAACCGATCCGCGTTCGAAGCGACGCAGCGCGTGCCATGCGTTGGCATCGCGTAAGCGCGCGCACACGCGACTCGACCCAAGGGTCGGGCGGTGACGACGATGACGGTTGCGGTTCTCACGATGAGCTTTCCGGGTTCAATGACGCTCTCGACGAGCGACGGAGGCGCACTGTAAATAGTCTTTACGCCGCAGTCAAGCGGCTGTGAAAATTGCACAACCCCTTCGCGACAGACGGTCGAATCGAGTGGCCAACACGACGCTCACCAGGAGAAAGAACGTCCTCGCACTCTTCAAGGCGTACGCGGAAGAGGCGCTCGGCGCCGGCGCTGCACCCAAGGGCCTGGAGCAGGCCTTCGCCGCGAGGCTCGAGATCTCCGCCAGCATGTGGAGTCAAATCAAGGCATCGCGCCCCATCGGCGACAAGCTCGCGCGGCAGATCGAGACGCACTGCGGCAAGCCGGCCGGATGGCTGGACGAGCTCCATCGGGATGAGGCGCCCGATGCCGCCGAGACGGCGTTCCTGCGGCTTGCCCTCGAGGCTTGGCGGCAATCCTCTGCCGCCGGCCGAAAGGCGCTGCGCCAGCAGCTGATCCGCATCCTGCGCGAGCGCAGCGACTAGCAGATGCCAAGCGGGGCCTACGCCGCCGTTGATTGTTGATTCAATAATCAATCAACCGTTCGAGCGGAACTGGCTGCGGGTCCCCGGTGGCGTGCCACTCGGCCACCGATCCGGCCGTTGCGCTCGTAGCACATTTGCGCTACAATGGAGCGCATGGCCAGCACCACCACAATCCGGCTTGAAGAGTCACTGCGCGCCCGCGTCGCTGAAGCTGCCGGGCGCGTCGGCAAGACCGCCCACGCCTTCATCGTCGACGCGATCGCCGAGTCGGTCGACAAGGCCGAGCTCGAGGAAGCGTTTCACCGCGTAGCGGACGAGCGATGGGCTCGGGTGCTCACGACCGGCAAGACCGTTCCAGCAGCTGACGTGCGCGGGTATCTGGAGGCCCGTGCCCGCGGCGAACGCCCTTCCCGCCCAAAGGCACCTAAGCGCCAAGTCTAAGGCGCCATGGCGCGCATCGAATACGCGCCCGAGGTCTTCGACGACTTCGACCGGTTCTTCGAGCACATCGCACGGACCTCCCCTGATGAAGCGCCCGCGCGAATCGCGGAGCTGCTCGAGGCCGTGGAGATCCTGGCGCACAGTCCGCTCATCGGGCGCCCATTTAGAGACGGAAAGCGCGAGTTGGTGATCGGGCGTGGTACCCGTGGATACATCGCGCTCTATCGCTACGTTCCTGACCTCGATACCGTGTTCGTACTTGCGTTCAGGAGTCAGCGAGAGGCGGGTTTTAAGCACGACCGATGAAGGTCGGCTTTCGGGCGCGCGACGTCTGCTTTCGACCCTCAACGACATCCACTGCCCGGACTTTGCGCCGGTGACCGCGTCAAGCGAGCCTACACCGTCGCCTGCATTCAGAGCGTATGGGGATCGAAGTGTTGCTTAACGGGTTGAGCGGTCTGACACTCCACGTCCGAGTTGACTGCGCGTTATCCGAACGGAGCTAGCCTTCAATCCCGCCGTGCACGCCATGCGTATCTACCGCGGATTGTTGATTCCACATATCAATCGTTCGCGCCAATCACTCGCACGCGTCCGCGACCAAGGTTCGCAGGGGCTCACCTGCCGCCGAGTCTCTCGAACGCCGATCTAGGCTTCGAGGACCGCCCGGCACACGATGGCGCTGCACACCGAGCTCCATCGACCGAACCCCTTGTAGATCGCCGCGGCGACGCGGGCCTGGTCCTGGAACGTCCCCTCGGCCTTGATCTGCGGATCGGAGACGTTGCGCATGGCCAGCCATGTCGGTACCTTCGCCGTCGTGCGGCTCCGCACGAGCCCGAGCACCGCGTCCCCCATCTCGGAGACCGAGCCGAGACCTTGCAGGCCGTAGTGGTCGACGTATCAAAAGCGAAGAAGTCGGTCGTGAGCGCTGCTGACTTCACCGAGCTCGCACGGGATGATCCTGGGCGGCCGCTTGTTGTCGGGAGGCAGCCGCTCCGCGTTTGCCTTGAAGAGACGTTGGGGGAGCGCAAAGAGCTTGGCGTTGGCGGCTTCGCTCTTGAAGCTTTGACGGGCAAACGGCTCGCTGCGCAACCACTTCAGGCAGTCGAAGGCGACGATCGGGCTGACGACGACATCACCCACCTCGCAGGCGTTGCCGATTCCGCTCAACCCGTCCGTGTGCCTGAGGCTCGAGCTGCCGTGTCGAAGTTGTCGCGTCCCGGAGCCTTCCCCACAGGTTCGCTCATCTATGAGCCGCTCGGTCCAAGGTGTCTCAACAAGGCTCATGCGATGTCATGCTGGTCGCGACGCTTCCCCTCGGCCGCCCGGTCACGTGGGAGCTACAGCGCACCTCGAGCTCTTCGCCTATGGCAGCGGCTACACAGCGCCGAAACAACGGCAACGTCTAGGAGCGGGCGAACTCACCGAAGAGGTCGCGTGCTCGTGGCACGACCGACCGCTCACGACCCGTTGCTGTCCTTCGATAAAGCCATTGGGCAACCCGGAAGCCGTCACTCGATAGCTAGCCGGTGGACCGCCGCTACCGGCACTCCTCGAAGACCATCGTCGGATAGCCGCTGGGCACGCTGGCGGGGACAAGTGGGCAGAGATGCTGTTTGGAAGCGCGTTCATCCAGAAGCGCATCGCGGACGAATGCGACTAGCGCCTCAAAGTCGCCGCCCGTCAAGTAAATGGGCGTCTGAAGGACGGGGTCGACCCGTGCAAGGACCGGCTCGATCGGTCCGACGCGGTAGCGAAGGTCCTTGGCCACGCCCGCGCTGGTCGGGTTGTAGTTGCGCGCGGAGTCGAACACGTTCAGGTGATGACGGATCGCATCCTGGATCCGCGTCATCGCGCCATTGTGAAAAAACGCGGGCTGGAGCGCGGCGTTGCGAAGCGGTGAGCTTCGGAACTTGTAGCGGTCCGCGGGATTCCCGGTGACCTGCTCGAGCCCGAAGTCCTCGTCCTGGCCGGGCCCGTCGAACTGGACGTTGCCCTTTCCGATGCCAAAGGCAGGCGCGATCTGCGGCACGCCAATGACGTGCATCTTGAAGTCGCTGAACATCTCGTTCGACTCGCCGCTCACCGCATGACACTGGCTGCAGCGGCCCTCGCCGAAGAACACGAGCGCGCCGCGCTTCTGCTGCTCGGTCATGGCGCGCAGGTCGCCGCGCGCGAACCGGTCGACTGGCGCGTCGGCGAAGATCAGCGTGAACTCGAACTCGGCGATGGCCCGCGCGAACATTGAAAAATCGATCGGCCCGCCCACCGCAACGGTGGGAAAGAGCGCGCCGAACAGCTGCCGATACGCCGGCGTTGCGTTCAGCCGCTGCAACACTACCGCGCGGATCGGGTCGTTGCGCGTCCCGGTCGAATCGGCAGGAGGCAGGCAAGCGCCTTTGCCGTCGTCGAACTGGTCAAACGCGGGCCCGATCGTTCCTGCGGTGCAGGTGAAGCCGGCAACTTCGGTGAGCTCGGTCGGCGGCATGTGCGCCTGGGCGATCGACAAGTGCGTGACGATCGGATCGTTGGGTGGGAACCGCATCGTGCCCTCGGGGAACGGGAACCGGAACCCCTGCGAGTTGTCGAACGGGTTGCCCGAAATGACGGCGAACCGGCCGTTCCACATCAGGTTCGGATAGAACGGCGTGTTGGACGCGAAGGGTGTCCGGCGTTGGTTGCGCGGTCCCTCGCGATGGGAGCCCACAAGGTTGTTGTTCTGGATTCCGATCGCGATGGACTGCGTGTCGCCGAAGGCTCGGCTCGGCGAATGGCAGCCGCCGCACGTGTTGTCGTCGTGGAGCCCGTCCAGCTTGTCGAACCAGAGCAGGCGACCGAGATCCGCGAGTGCCGGATTGAGCGGACGCCCGAGTCGAGGCACCAACTGCGCCTGGATCGTGCCGGTGAGCCCAGCGCGGCGAAGGGCGGCCTGCACTCTCGCGTCGAGGTCGTCGTCGGCAAGGGCAACGGCCGACGCCAGCAAGGCGCTGCATGCGACGGTGATTCGCAGGCTTCCGACGCGAGACGTACGGAGGATGGACGTCATGGAGTTCTCCCGGTCGCGCCCGGCGACTGCCCGGATCCAGACCGGGGGCGCCGAGCGCGGGTCACTGCCGCTGCGCGCTGCCCGAAGCGGGCGAGCGCGCCTCGAGGCTCACTTGGTGCAGCTGTTCTGGCCGGAGACGATGTTCTTCATCCCCTCGTCTTCCGCGCCGAAGAGATTGCCGCTGCAAAAGAGATGGCCCGAGATGCGGTTTCCTGCCACGGAGATCGGGCCCTGATTGCCGATGAGAGAAGCGCCGCCGTTGATGGTGCTGCGCTCGAGCGCAATCGACGGCGCGGGCGCCGCGAGGCCGGGACCGGTGTTGTTGATCCGAATCGTCCCGTTGAACACGTTGCCGTCGCAACCGATTTCTTCCGCGCCGATGATCAATTCGCCAGCGCCGTCCGCCGCGAAGCCGCCGTTGATCGTGGACGCGCAGACGATGACGAACGCACCGCCCGTGACGCGAACGCCGCCAGCCAGGTTGGCTCCCTGCTGCCGGCAGAACCCGCCGTTCACGACGACGCCGTGGGGGACGGCGCCGCTCAGGACGCCGCTGCATGCCGTTGCGGCATGCGCGCCGTTGCTGGCAACGAGCCATAGTGCCGCCGTCAAACCCAGGAAGGAACGCTTGATCGTGTTCATGCTCGTAAACCCTTTGGTTAGGTAACCCCATCGTTAACAGGGCTGACGAAGTTGGCACTGCCCGGATTTCGTACGGGTCGCACCGAATGAATTAGCGGTTCCCTCGCCAGGCGCACAATGCTCCTCGCCGAAGTGAGAATGG
>JASLGD010000308.1 GCA_030150305.1 Caldimonas sp.
CCGAGGCGCCCGCCGCGAAACGGCCGGCGACGCCGGCCGCGCTCATCGATGCGCGCATCGCCCAGCTCGGCGACTGGCGCGGCGCGACGCTCGCCCGGCTGCGCGCGCTGATCCGCGAGGCCGATCCCGAGATCGTCGAGACGTGGAAGTGGCGCGGCGTTCCGGTCTGGGAGGACCACGGCATCGTCTGCACCGGCGAGACGTACAAGAGCGTCGTCAAGGCGACGTTCGCCAAGGGCGCGTCGCTGGCCGATCCGGCGCGGCTCTTCAATTCGAGCCTCGACGGCAACGTGCGCCGCGCGATCGACTTCCACGAAGGCGACGAGCCCGACGCGCAGGCGCTGAAGGCGCTCGTCCGCGCCGCGGTCGCGCTCAACAAGTCTTCGCGCGGCCGCTAGGCCACCGCCGCTCGGCGAGGGCCGCCGTCCCGCCGGCTCGTCGGCGAAGGCCGGACGGCGAGCGCCGACGTCACGCCGGCTGGTATGCCAGCCTGACGTAGATCGGCGCGAACGCCTCGGCCTGCGTCACCTCGAGCAGGTGCTCGCGGGCGAGCTCGAGCAGCGCGATGAAGGTGACGACGACGATCGGCGCGCCGCGGCGAACGTCGAACAGCTCCTCGAAGAGCGCGAAGCGGCGCCCCTGCAGCGCGCGCAGGACGATCGACATGTGCTCGCGAACGCTCAGGTGCTCGCGCGAGATCTGGTGGTGCTGGTGCAGCCTGGCGCGCTTGGCGATCTCGAGCCACGCCTCGCGCAGGTCGGCCGGCTCGACGAGCGGCAGCCGCACCGCCGACGCCTCCTCGACGGCGACGTGGGCGCGCAGGAAGTCGCGCCCGTGCAGCGGCAGCGCGTCGAGCTTGGCGGCGGCGAGCTTCATCTGCTCGTACTCGATGAGGCGGCGGACGAGCTCGGCGCGCGGGTCGTCGGGCTCCTTGCCGTCGGCGCTCTTCTTCGGCGGCAGCAGCATCCGCGACTTGATCTCGATCAGCATCGCCGCCATCAGCAGGTAGTCGGCGGCGAGCTCGAGGTTGCGGGTGCGGATCTGGTCGACGTAGGCGAGGTACTGCCGGGTCACGCTCGCCATCGGGATGTCGAGGATGTTGAAGTTCTGCTTGCGGATCAGGTAGAGCAGCAGGTCGAGCGGCCCCTCGAACGCCTCGAGGAAGACCTCGAGCGCGTCGGGCGGGATGTAGAGGTCCTGCGGCAGGTCGAACAGCGGCTCGCCGTACAGGCGGGCGACGGCGATGCTGTCGACGACGTCGACGACGTCCGCCTCGGCGAGCTCTTCCATCCGGTTCGCAGCAGCGACGCGCGGCTTAGCGCGCGCGCGTCTGGTAGACGTACGCCTGCTGGGGCACGCGCGACTCGGCGTTCTCGGCCTCGGCGACGCGGTCGATGCGCCGGTCCCACCAGATCGCGCGGCCGCGCCGCTGCTCGTCCTCGAGCGTGGGCTTGTTCGCCTTCAGCTCGTCGATGAAGGTCGAGATCTCGGACTTGTAGGGCTTCCAGAAGAGCGGCATGGGGCGGGGTCGAGCAGGAACGAACCCGCAAGTCTAGCCGGCGTGCGCCGGCCGGCCGCTCAGGCGGGGACGCGGCGGACGTGCTCGCCGTCGCGCAGGAACGCGTGCTGCTCGCCGGTGAGCCAGCGCGCGAGCTCGTCGAGTCGCGCGGTGCCGACCTCGAACGCCGGAAAGGCGACGCTCACCGTCTCGAAGCCGTCGACGTTGGCGATGTGGAAGACGACGCGCGCCGAGTCGTGGTCGGGAACGACGCGCACCGAGCCCTGGAAGTCGGCGACGAGCTCGAAGCGCTTCTCGACGAACTTGCCGGTGTCCGCATCGCGGACGACCTCGCTGTCGTAGTGCACGCCGCACTGGCGCAGCCGCGCCTCGAGCTTCTCGATCTCGGGCGGGAAGTCCTTCGCGATCGTCACCCGGCTGCCCGTCTTCGCCGCGAAGTTGAGGACGATGTGGTCGAAGACCTCGACGTCGCGCAGGCGCTTCATGCGCGAGTCGGCGCGGAACTCGGTGAAGCGCAGCTGCTGGAACGACGTCTTGCGGTCGAGCCACCAGATCGTCTTCGAGACCGGCTGCAGCACGTTGAGCTGGCGGGCGAGGGCGAAGAGATAGCGCGACGTCGAATGGCACGCCGCGTCGGTCAGCATCGCGTTGCGCTGCAGCGCGCCGATGTCCTGGCGCTGCTGCGCCAGCACGTCATCGGCCTGGCGCTTGAGTTCCTCGAGATATCCCACGCCGTCTCGCCGAGAGGTTTCGCGCGAGGATAGCCGAGCGCCACCGCCGCGGGGCGGGGAGATTCGTGGAGGACTACTGACGCGGGCTCGCCACGAGCTCGGCGAACGCAGTGTCGCGATCGGCGACCAGGTTCTCGACGCCGAGGACCGCGTCGAGCCCCCACCTGCGCATCGCCGCGAGCGGCTGCTCGTTGACGCCGACGAGCACCAGCCGCGTCTGCGCGCGCGCGAGCGTGCGGTGCAGCGACTCGAACGCGTCGAGGCCGGAGGCGTCGATCGAGACAAGCTGGCGCGCGTCGAGCACGAGCGTCGTCGTGCCCGCGGGAAGCTGCTCGGGAAGCGACTCGAGCTTGGCCGCCGCGGCGAAGAAGAGCGAGCCGTAGAGGCGATACGCGGCGACGCCGGGCGCCGTCGGCGGGTGCTCGAGATCGGGCTCGACGCGAAAGAGCGTGCCCATGCGGTACACGAAGACGACGCACGCCGCCGCGAGGCCGACCTCCATCGCGACGGTGAGATCGACGAGCACCGTCAGCAGGAACGTGCTGAAGAGCTTGGCGCGCTGCTCGAACGAGAACGCGCTCATCCGCCTGAACGCGCCCCATTCGCCCATGTTCCAGGCGACGAAGAGGAGGATGCCGGCGAGCACGGCGAGCGGAACGTGGGCGGCGAGCGGCGCGGCGACGAGGACGATGACGAGCAGCGTCAGCGCGTGCACGATGCCCGCGACCGGGCTGGTCGCGCCGGCGCGCAGGTTGGTCACGGTGCGCGCGATCGTCCCCGTCGCCGGCAGGCCGCCGAAGAATGGCGACGCGATGTTCGCGATGCCTTGCGCCATCAGCTCCTGGTTCGGGTCGTGGCGGCGCAGCGTCGTCATGCCGTCGGCGACGCGCGCGCACAGGAGCGATTCGACCGCGCCGAGGAACGCGATCGTCAGCGTCGGCACGAACAGGCGCTGCACGCTCGCCCAGTCGAACTCGGGCCACGCGACGGCGGGCAGCGCGCGCGGGATGCCGCCGAAGCGGCTGCCGATCGTCTCGACCGGCAGCGCGAGCCACGCCGAGACGAGCGAGAGCGTGACGAGCGCGACGATCGGCCCGGGGACGCGCGTTGCGATGCGCACCGCGCGGCGCGCGTGCTCGGAAGCGAGCAGGGCGCGCTCGTGCCACGGGAGCTCGGCGAGGATCGTGTGCGTCGGCAGCGCCGCGAGCCGCGCCCAGAGCATCAGCCCTGCGAAGCACGCGACGCCGAGCGCGAGCGCGGCCGGGTTGAGCTCGTGGACGTGGCTCGCGATCGCGTGCGCCTGCGCGAAGAAGTCGGCCGGCACCTTGTCGAAGCGCAGCCCGAGCAGATCCTTCGCCTGCGAGACGGCGATCAGCACCGCGATGCCGTTGGTGAAGCCGACGACGATCGAGACCGGGATCGTGCGCACGATCGCGCCGAGCTTGAGCCAGCCGAGGACGAGCAGCAGCACGCCCGCGAACGCGGTCGACAGCAGCAGCCCGGCGACGCCGTGGCGCTGCACGATGCCGTAGACGATGACGATGAACGCTCCCGCCGGGCCGCCGATCTGCACGCTCGAGCCGCCGAGCGCGGAGATGACGAAGCCGGCGACGATCGCGGTGAAGAGGCCCTGCTCGGGCTTGACGCCGCTCGCGATCGCGAACGCCATCGCGAGCGGCAGCGCGACGATGCCGACCGTCACGCCGGCGCCGAGGTCGGCGGCGAAGCGGCGGCCGTCGTAGCCGGCGAGGTCGT
>JASLGD010000144.1 GCA_030150305.1 Caldimonas sp.
ACTTCCGCAAAACAGGGCGCCCTGCCGTCCCGATCCAACGCGGCACACGTTTGACTGCCGCTGGTTCTTACTCCGGGCGCGGGCGGCGGGTGGCCGATTTCCTCCATGTCCCCCGGCCCTGGCCTGGACGGCCGGGCCTCCTCCTCTACTTCCGGAAATCGGCCACCCGCCGCCCGCGCCCGGAGTAAGAACCAGCGGCAGTGAAACGTGTGCCGCGTTGGATCGGGACGGCAGGGCGCCCTGTTTTGCGGAAGTAAAGGAGGAGGGCCGGCCGTCCAGGCAGGGCCCGGGGGACATGGAGCAAAACAGGGCGCCCTGTCGTCCCGATGCCGTGCGTCGAGAAATGCGATTCGCCGCCAACTACGGACAAGCAGCGATCACCTGCGCGACCGCCGCCGTCAGCTTCTTGCCGTAAGGCACGTGCAAGAACTCGTTCGGGCCATGCGCGTTGCTCTTCGGGCCGAGGACGCCGCAGACCATCATCTGCGACTTCGGGAAGCTCTGCTGCAGCATCGCCATCAACGGGATCGTGCCGCCTTGGCCGATGAAGCCGCATGGCGCGCCGAACTGCGCGTTCGACGCCGCGTGCAGCGCGCCTTCGAGCCACGGCGCGAGCGTCGGCGCGTTCCAGCCGGTCGCCCCGTGCGCCTCGTTCTCGTGGCCGGGACGGCCGTCGGTGCAGAACGTCACCTTCGCGTTGTACGGCGCGTTGTCCTCGAGCAGCGTCTTCAGCGATCGCGCGGCAGCGTCGCCGTCGACCAGCGGCGGCGTGCGCAGGCTCAGCTTGAACGCGGTGCACGGGCGCAGCACGTTGCCGGCGTCCTTCAGCGCCGGGATGCCGGCGACGCCGGTGACCGAGAGCGTCGGCCGCCAGGTGCGGTTGAGGAGCGCTTCGATCGGGTCGGTCGTCGTCGGCAGCGTCGGCCCGCCGTCGGCGCCGCACGCCCACGGGAAGCGCCTCCACACCTCGTCGCCGAGGATCTGCGCTGCCGCCTTCGCCTGCTCGACGCGCTCGACCGGAATCGCGCAGTGAAAGCTCTCGGGCAGGAGGCGCCCGGTCTTCGCATCCTCGAGGCGATCGAGCACCTGGCGCAGGATGCGAAAGCTCGACGGCACGACGCCGCTCGCGTCGCCCGAGTGAACGCCCTCGGCGAGGATCTCGACTTTGAGCGTTCCGGTGATGTTGCCGCGCAGGCTCGTCGTCAGCCAGAGCTGGTCGTAGTTGCCGGCGCCGCTGTCGAGGCAGACGACGAGCCCGATCGCGCCGAGACGCTCGCGCAGCGCGTCGACGTAGAACGGCAGGTCCGGCGAGCCGCTCTCCTCGCACGTCTCGACGAGGCCGACGCAGCGCGGCCGCGCGATGCCCTGCTCGTCGAGCGAACGGATCGCGGTGATCGCGGCGTAGATCGCGTAGCCGTCGTCGGCGCCGCCGCGGCCGTACAGCAGCCCGTTCTCGAAGCGCGGCGTCCACGGCCCGAAGCCGGCCTTCCAGCCTTCGAACTCGGGCTGCTTGTCGAGGTGGCCGTAGAGGCACACGGTTGCGGCGCCGGCGTCGTTGCCGCCGGCGCGCGTCGCCGGCGCGTCGAAGAAGATGACCGGAGTGCGACCTTCGAGGCGGATCACCTCGAGCTTCAGCCCGGCGATCCGCTGGCGCTCGACCCACGCCGCCGCGTCGCGCACGACGCGATCGATGTAGCCATGCTCGCTCCACTCGGCGTCGAACATCGGGCTCTTCGCCGGCACCGCGATGTAGTCGGTGATGCGCGGGACGATCTCGTCATCCCACGCGCGCGCGGCAAAGCGGCCGAGCGCCTCGGCCTCGTCCTGCCGGACGCCGGGCCGTCCCAAGTCCGGCAACGCCCCCTCGGGGGGCAGCGCAGCGGCGCCAGCCGCAAGCGTGCGGGCACCACTACGAATCGGCTGCAGCGGGTCGCGTGCGTTCACGGCGTGCTCCTCGAAGGGGGAGCGGGCAGTGTATCGAGCCACGCGGTCAGCACCGCCAAGACCTCGTCGCGCTCGGGCTCGTTGAAGATCTCGTGGAAGAGCGGCGCGAACGCGCGCGTCGTCACGACGCCTTCGGGCGCGGCGGCGGCGAACGCCGCGCTCCCCGCCGGGACGACGAGGCGATCGCTGCCGGCGTAGAGCAGCAGCGTCGGCACGCTCCATCGGGGCGCGAGCGCGCGCACGTGCGGACCGGCGTCGGCGAGGAAGCGCACGAGGCGCGGTGCGATGCGATCGTGGACGAGCGGATCGTCGCGGTACGCCGCGACGACGGCAGGGTCGCGCGAGATCGCCTCGACGTCGAGGCCGTTGCCGACGCCGGCGTTCGGCGCCAGCGTCTCGAGCACGGCCAGGAGCGCGCGCTTGGCCGCGGTCATGCCGATGTCGAGCGCCGGCGACGACAGCACGAGTGCGTCGACGTCGCGCTGCCACGACGGCCGCGGCGCGTCGAGGCCGCCGGCGACGAAGCGCGCCGCGACGAGCCCGCCGAGGCTGTGGCCGAGGACGACGACGCGCTTGGGCGGATCGTGCCGCACCGCGTCGACGACTGCGGCGAGGTCGGCGAGCAGATCGTCGTCGCCGGCGATGCGGCCGCGCTCGCCCGGGCTCGCGCCGTGGCCGCGCTGGTCGTAGCCGACGACGCTCCAGCCGCTCGCGTTCAGGCGCGCCGCGACGTGCGCGTAGCGGCCGGCGTGCTCGCCGAGGCCGTGCACGATGACAATCGTTCCCTTCGCGCCTGCGGCCGGCCAGTCGCGCCGGCGCAGCAGCACGCCATCGCGCGCGCGCACCGTCGCTTCTTCCGAAGGCTTTGCCATGAACGACTCCAACGAATTCTTCGCACTGTCGCACGAACGCGGCGTCGCCCACCTGCAGCTCAACCGACCCGAGCGGATGAACACGATGGCCCCGGCGTTCTTTCCCGCGCTGCGCGACGTCGTGCGCGCGCTCAGCGACGGCGGCGCGACGCGCGCGCTCGTGATCTCGTCGACCGGCAAGCACTTCTCGGCCGGCATGGCGCTCGACGTCTTCGCCGGCGACGAGCTCGCGCTCGCCGCGAAGACGCCGCGCGAGCGCCTCGCCTTCCAGCAGTCGCTGAAGAAGCTGATGGACTGCTTCAGCGCGCTCGACGAAGCGCGCTTTCCGATCGTCTGCGCGATCCAGGGCGCGTGCGTCGGCGGCGCGCTCGACCTCGCGACCGCGTGCGACATCCGCGTCTGCAGCGCCGACGCGTTCTTCGCCGTCCAGGAGATCTCGATCGGCATGGCCGCCGACCTCGGCGTGCTGCAGCGGCTGCCGAAGATCGTCGCGCCGGGAGTCGCGCGCGAGATGGCGTACACCGGCGAGCGCGTCGGCGCCGAACGCGCGCTCGCGGTCGGGCTCGTCAACGCTGTGCTCTCCGACGCCGACGCGGCGCGCGAGCGCGCGTTCGCGATGGCGCGCGCGATCGCGTCGAAGTCGCCGCTCGCGATCGCCGGCAGCAAGCTCGCGCTCAACCACGCGCGCGACCACTCGACCGCGTCGGCACTCGAGCAGATGGCGCTGCTGCAGAGCGCGATCTTCGACACCGACGAGATGGCGACCGCGATCGCGGCCTGGAAATCGAAGCGAGATGCCGAATTCGCCGCACTCGCGCCGGTCGCCGACGTGCAGGCGGCGGCCCGCGCCGGCTAGACTGGTTCGATGGGGTCACCGCCTCGTCCGCTGTCGATCGCGGTCGACCGACGCGCAACGCTGCGCCGGTCCGTGCTGGCGCTCGCAGGCGCGCTCGTCTGCGCGTGCACGACGCCGGTCAAGAAGCCGGCGCAGCTGCCCGCGTACGTCGCGCCGTCGGGCGCGCAGACCGCGCGGCTGCTGAGCCGCGGCGCGGTCAACGCCGGCGACGCGTACGGCGTCCTCGTCTACGACGACGCCGTCAATTGCGCCGGGCCGCGCCTCGCCAGTGCCGGCAACTCGGCGCGAACGCCCAAGGCGACGGACATCGAGGCCGGCAGGACGACGACGCTCGACTTCCTGATCGCGCACCCCGACAAGTCGTCGTGTCGCGTGCGCTGGTCGTTCACGCCGAGCGCGGGCAAGACGTACCTCGTCGCCGGCGCGCTGACCACCAAGGGCTGCAACGCGCGACTGCTCGACGCGACCGATCCCGACCACATGAAGGCCGAGACGAGCGCGCAGCGCCGCAACGTCGGCGGCAGCGCGTGCAGCGCGCTCGCCGCGCGCCCCGCCGCGTCCGCAGCGGCGGGCGGCGAGCAGAACGGCGAGGCCGTGCTTCGCCCCGGCGCCACCGCCGACGACCTGCAGGGACTGATCGGACAGTGAAGCGCGCCGGTCGCGTCGCGGCCGCGCTCTGCCTCGCCGGCAGCGCGGGCGTCGCCGCGGCGATGACGCCGGCCGAGGTCTACGCGCTCGTGTCGCCGAGCGTCTGGCGCGTCGTGACCTACGACGTCGACGGCCTGCCGCTCGCGCAGGGCAGCGCCGTCGTGATCGGCGCCGAGACGCTCGCGACCAACTGCCATGTCCTCTCGAAGGCGAAGCGCGTCGTCGTCCGCCACGAGGAGACGAGCCACGACGCCAAGCTCGAGCTCTGGGACACGCAGCGCGACGTCTGCCAGCTGCGCGCCGCCGGGCTGAGCGCGGCGCCCGTGCGGATCGCGCCGACCGCGAGCGTCGTCGTCGGCGAGAACGTTTACGCGATCGGCACGCCGCGCGGTCTCGAGCTGACGATGAGCGCCGGCCTCGTCTCGTCGATTCGCAAGAACACGAGCGGCCAGGTCGTGCTGATACAGACGTCGGCGTCGATCTCGGGCGGCTCGAGCGGCGGCGGACTGTTCGACGACAGCGGCGCGCTCGTCGGCCTGACGACGCTCGGCTCGGTGACGGGCGACGCGCAGAACCTCAATTTCGCGATCCCCGCCGACTGGATCGTCGAGCTGCCCGATCGCCATGCGCGCCTGAGCAGGAAGACCAGAGCCGCCGACGGCAGCGCATCGGCGGCGTCGGCTGCGCTCGCCGGCGCCTCGCGCTAGCCGCGCGCGAAGACGAGCAGGAGGTTGTTCGCCGGCATCGCTGCGCGCTCGCGCAGCACGAGGCCGGCGACCTCTGCTTCGTGCACGACGTCGGCGAGGCGACGCAGGCCCCACGCGGGATCGCGCGCGCGCAGGTCGGCGTCGAAGGCGACGTTGCTCGCCGCCGTCGGCGCGTCGTCGACGATGAACGGGCCGTAGACGACGAGGCGGCCGGCGGCGTCGAGATGGCGTGCCGCGCCGCGCATCAGCGCGGCGCACGTCGACCACGGCGAGATGTGCAGCAGGTTGGCGCAGAAGACGAGATCGACGCGCTCGGGGACGCCTCGCCACGGCTCGCCGAGCACGTCGAGCGCGAGCGCGGCGCGGACGTTGGCGACTCCCGCGCACCAGGCATCGATCGACGGCAGCGCGCTCGCGTCGCCGTCGCTCGGCTGCCACTGCCATCCCGGCAGCGCGGCGGCGAAGTGCGCCGCGTGCTGGCCGCTGCCGCTCGCGATCTCGAGCGCGACGCCACGCGCCGGCAGCAGCCGCTCGAGCGCGGCGAGGATCGGCGCACGGTTGCGCTCCGCCGCCGCGCTATGGCGACGCGCGCGCGGCGAAGCGGCGTCGCTCACTGCGGCGGCGGGATCGCCGGCGTCGTGCCGGCAGCGAGCTCGGCGCTCTCGTTCCAGCCACCGCCGAGCGCGCGGTAGAGCGCGACCTGGTTCTGCAGCTGCTGCGCCTGCGTCTGCACGAGCAGGATCTGCGCGGCGAAGAGCGTGCGCGCGGCGTCGAGCGAGTCGAGGAAGCTCGCCACGCCCGAGCGATAACGCAGGTCGGAGAGGCGGTACGCGGCTTCGAGCGCGCTCGTCTGCGCCGCCTGCGCGCGCAGCTGCTCGCCGAGCGTGGCGCGGCCGGCGAGCGCGTCCGACACCTCGCGAAACGCGGTCTGGATCGAATGCTCGTACTGCGCCACGGCGATGTCGAAATTCGCGCGCGCGACGTCGAGGTTGCCCTGGTTGCGGCCGTAATCGAAGACCGGCTGCACCAGCTGCGCGGTCCCGGTGTACGCCCACGTGCCGCCGTGGAACAGGCCCGAGAGCTCGCTGCTCGCGGTGCCGAAGCTCGCGGTGAGCGAGATGCGCGGGAAGAACGCCGCGCGCGCCGCGCCGATGTTGGCGTTGGCCGAGAGCAGCTGCTGCTCGGACGAGCGGATGTCGGGGCGGCGCACGAGCAGCTCCGACGGCAACCCCGCGGGCAGCTCGGTGGCGACCTGCTGCTTGTCGAGCGGCAGCGGCGGCGGCAGGTCGGCGGGCAGCGGCTGCCCGACGAGGAGGACGAGCGCGTTCAGGTCGAGCACGCGCTGCCGCTCGGACTGCGCGAGCGTCGCGCGCGCGCCTTCGAGCAGCGACTCGGCCTGGCGAAAGTCGAGCTCGGACGAGACGCCGTTGTCGAAGCGCAGCTTGGTGAGGCGCAGCGACTCCTCGCGCGTCTTCAGCGTGTCGCGCGTGACGCGCAGAAGCTCCTCGTCGGCGAGCACGTTCAGGTACGCGTTGGCGACCGACGCGACGATGCTGATCTGCACCGCCTTTCGCGCCTCGGCGGTCGCGAAGTACTGCGCGAGCGCGGCCTGGCTGAGGCTGCGGACGCGGCCGAAGAGGTCGATCTCGTAGCTCGAGATCTGGGCGCCGACCGCGTACACGTTGATGACGCTGTTGCCGACCGGCTGGCGCGTCGCCGACGCGCCGACGCCGAGCGTCGGCAGCTCGTCGGCGCGGCGCACCTGGTAGAGCGCGCGCGTCTGCTCGATGTTGAGCACGGCGACGCGCAGGTCGCGATTGTCGACGAGCGCGAGCTCGATCAGGCGGCGCAGCCGCGGGTCGGCGAAGAAGCGCTGCCACTCGAGGTCGGACGCGGCGACGCCGCCGCTGACCGAATCGGGCGCGGTTTCGGGCGGATACGCCGGCGCGACCGGAGGGGCGGGGCGATGGTAGGTCGGGATGAACGAGCAGCCGGCGAGCGCGAGCGTGCCGACGGCGACGACGCGACCAAGAACCCTACGCATGACCCGGCTCCTCGTTGACCGTGTGCGACGACGACGATGCGATCGATGCGGCGCCCGCCGTCGCGTGCACGCGCCCCTTGAAGATGCGGCGGACGACGACGAAGAACACCGGCACGAAGATGACCGCGAGCAGCGTCGCCGTGATCATCCCACCCATCACGCCGGTGCCGATCGCGCGCTGGCTCGCCGAGCCCGCGCCGGTCGACACCGCGAGCGGCAGCACGCCGAGGATGAACGCGATCGACGTCATCAGGATCGGCCGAAAGCGCAGGTGGACCGCCTGCAGCGTCGCCTCGATCAGGTCCTTGCCCTCGGCGACGAGGTCCTTCGCGAATTCGATGATCAGGATCGCGTTCTTCGCCGACAAGCCGATGACGGTGATGAGGCCGACCTTGAAGAAGACGTCGTTCGGCATGCCGCGCAGCGTCGCGCCGATCACGGCGCCGAGGACGCCCAGCGGCACCGCGAGCAGCACGGCGAAGGGGATCGACCAGCTTTCGTAGAGCGCCGACAGGCAGAGAAACACCGCGAGCATCGAGAACGCGAGCAGGATCGTCGCCGTCGACCCCGAGAGCCGCTCCTCGCGCGACTGCCCGGTCCACTCGTAGGCGAAGCCCGCCGGCAGCTGACTCGCGAGGCGTTCCATCTCGTTCATCGCCTCGCCGGTCGAGTAGCCGCGCGCGGCGTCGCCGGCGATGCGCATCGTCGGATAGCCGTTGTAGCGGATCGTCTGGATCGGACCGGTGATCCAGCGCGTCGTCGCCATCGCCGACATCGGCACGGGCTTGCCCTGGTTGTTGAGGACGTTGAGCTGGAGGAGGTCGTCGGGCTGCATGCGGTCGGCAGCGTCGGCCTGCACGACGACGCGCTGGAGCCGCCCGGCGTTCGGAAAGTCGTTGACGTACGCCGAGCCGAGCGCCGTCGAGAGCGCGGTGTTGATCGCATCGAACGAGACGCCGAGCGCGCTCGCGCGGTCGCGGTCGACGTCGATCTGCAGCTGCGGCGCGTCCTCGAGGCCGTCGGGACGGACGCCGGAGAGCACCTTGCTCTGCGCCGCCATGCCGAGCAACTGGTTGCGCGCCGCGACGAGCGCCTCGTGGCCGTTGCCGCCGCGGTCCTGGAGACGGAACGCGAAGCCGGTCGCGGTGCCGAGCTCGGGGATCGCGGGCGGCACGAGCGCGAAGATGAACGCGTCGCGCACGCGCGAGAGCGCGCCGAACGCGCGTCCGGCGATCGCCTGCGCCGAATGCTCGGTGCCCTTGCGCTCGTCCCACGGCTTCAGCGTCACGAACGCGAGCGCAGCGTTCTGGCCCTGGCCGGAGAACGAGAAGCCGAGCACGCTCACCATCTTGTCGACCTCGGGCTGGTTGAGAAAGAACGCCTCGGCCTGCTGCATGACCGCGAGGGTTCGCGCCTGCGTCGCCCCCGGCGGCAGCTGCACGTTGGCGATCAGGTAGCCCTGGTCCTCGGTCGGCAGGAACGATCCCGGCAGGTTCCTGAACATGACGACGACGACGACGACGATCACCGCGAAGGCGACGAGCATCGGCGTGAGCCGCCGCAGGATGTTCGCGACCCAGCCCTCGTAGGCGTGCGTGGTCGCCTTGAAGCCGCGGTTGAACCAGCCGAAGAAGCCGCCCTTGGCCTGCTTGTGGCCGGCCTCGACCGGCTTCAGGAAGCTCGCGCACAAGGCGGGCGTGAGCGAGAGGGCGAGAAACACCGAGCACAGCATCGCGGTCACCATGACGAGCGAGAACTGGCGATAGATGTTGCCGACCGAGCCGGAGAAGAACGCCATCGGCAGGAAGACCGAGACCAGGGTGACGCTGATGCCGATCAGCGCCGCCGTGATCTGGCCCATCGCCTTCTTCGTCGCGTCGCGCGGGTGCAGGCCTTCCTCGCTCATGATCCGCTCGACGTTCTCGATCACGACGATCGCGTCGTCGACGAGGATGCCGACCGCGAGCACCATCGCGAACATCGTGAGCACGTTGATCGAGTAGCCGAACAGCCACATCACCGCGAACGCGGCGAGCAGCGCGACCGGCACGACGATGGTCGGGATCAGCGTGTAGCGCAGGTTCTGCAGGAACAGGTACATCACCAGGAAGACGAGCACGATCGCGATGACCAGCGTCTCGACGACCTGGCGGATCGAGATCCGCACGAAGCGCGAGCTGTCGTAGGGGATGTCGTACTTCACTCCCGTCGGGAAGTAGCGCGCCAGCTCGGCCATCCGGTCGCGGATCGCGGTCGCGGTCGCGAGCGCGTTGCCGGTCGGCGTCAGCTGCACGCCGATGCCGGTCGACGGCTTGCCGTTCAGGCGCGCCGACGTGCCGTAGCTCTGGCCGCCGAGCTCGATGCGCGCGACGTCGCGCAGCCGCACCGTCGAGCCGTCGGTGTTCGCGCGCAGGACGATGTCGCCGAACTGCTCGACCGTCGTCAGCTGGCCGGCGACGACGATCGTCGCGCTGACCGGCGTCCCGGCGACGATCGGGAGGTCGCCGAGCGTGCCGGGCGAGACCTGCGCGTTCTGCGCGCGGATCGCGTTGTTGACGTCGCCGAACGACAGGCTGTAGCCGACCAGCTTGGCGGGATCGATCCAGATCCGCATCGCGCGCTCGGTGCCGAACAGCTGCGCCTGGCCGACGCCGGCGATGCGCTGGATCTCGGGCAGGACGTTGCGCGAGGCGTAGTCGCCGAGCGCGATCGGGTCGAACGCCGGGTTGTCCGACGACAGGATCGTGAAGAGAAGGAAGTTCGAGCGCGCCTTGTCGACGCGCACGCCCTGCTGCGTCACCGCCGCGGGAAGCCGCGGCGCAGCGCGCGAGAGCCGGTTCTGCACGTCGACCTGCGCCAGATCCGGATTGGTCCCCGGCTCGAAGGTGAGGGTGATCGAGCCGGTGCCGTTGGCCTGGCTCGTCGACTCGAGGTAGATCAGCCCCGGCGAGCCGTTCATCTCCTGCTCGATGACGCTGATCACGGTCGTCTCGAGCGTCTGCGCCGAGGCGCCGGGATAGACCGCCGAGACGACGATGGACGGCGGCGCGACGGTCGGAAACTGCGAGATCGGCAGCTGCGTGATCGCGACGCCGCCCATGACGACGATGAAGAGCGCGATCACCCACGCGAAGATCGGACGGTCGATGAAGAACTGCGCCATCGTCGCTGCCTCAGCGCGGCGTCGATGCGGCGGCGACCGCCGAAGCGGGCTGCGTCGACGCCGTCGGCGCCGACGCCGCCTGCGGGCGCTGCCACGGCACCGGCTTCACGGGTGCGTTGCCGCGCAGCTTCTGGAAGCCGTCGACCATCACCGTCTCGCCGGGCTTGAGGCCGTCGAGGACGACCCAGTCGCCGCCTTGCGCAGTTCCGATCTTGACCGGCCGCGGCGCGACGGTGCCGTCGGCGCCGACGACCATGACGGTGTCGCCGGTCGAGCCGCGCTGCACCGCCTGCTGCGGAACGACGAGGCCGGTCGGCGTCTCCGCCTGCTCGAGCCGAACGCGCACGTACATCCCCGGCAGCAGGAACCCGCGCGGGTTGGCGACCTCGGCGCGCAGCGTGATCTGCCCCGACGTCGGATCGACGCTGAGGTCGGAGAAGAGCAGTCTGGCGCGCTGCGCATACACGCTGCCGTCCTCGAGCACGATCGCGACGCTCGCCGCATCGCTGCCGTCGGCGCGGCGGAACTTGCCGCTCTCGAGCGCCTTCCTGAGCGCGAGCACCTCGGTCGTCGACTGCGTGAAGTTGACGTACATCGGGTCGATCTGCTGGATCAGCGCCAGCGGCGTCGCTTCGCCCTGGCCGACGAGCGCGCCTTCGGTGACGAGCGCGCGTCCGATGCGGCCGGCGATCGGCGCCGTCACCGTCGCGTAGCCGAGGTTGATCTGCCCGGTCTGAACGTTCGCCCTGGCGGCGGCGACGTCGGCAGCGGCGGTCTGCTGCGCGGCGACGGCGTTGGTGTAGTCCTGCTTCGAGATCGCGTTCTCCGCGATCAGCGGCCGGTAGCGCTCGACCTGCGCGTTCGCCTGCACGAGCGTGGCCTGCGCGCGCGCGAGCGTCGCCTGCGCGGCGGAGACGGAGGCCTGCAGCGAGCTCGGATCGATCTTGAACAGCGGCTGGCCGGCGCGGACGTCGCTGCCCTCGACGAACAGGCGCTTGAGCAGGATGCCGGCGGCGCGCGCGCGCACCTGGGCGACGCGCGACGCCTCGAGGCGGCCGGGCAGCTCGGTGACGAGCCCGACCGGCTGCGGCTGCACCGTGACGACGCCGACCTCGGGCGGCGGCGGTGCGCCGCCGGGGCCCTTGCCGGCCGCGGGCGCGTTGTCGCTCTTCTGTCCGCACGCGGACGCGAGCAGCGCGAGCGCGAGCGACGCGATGCGCGCCGCGCGCGCCAGATGCAGCCTCGACGACAGGCCGTGGTTCATTCGGACGTCCGTGTTGTGGCCGAACCCGTCGCTGGCATCCGGAGTGCCGTGGGTCGGCCCGCGCCGCATGGCGCGCGGCAAAGCTGGCGAGAATAGCCGAGGCGCGGACGTCGCGTCGGCGACGACTCAGACGCCGGCCTTGGCGAGCACGACGACCGAGACGCCGCGCGCCGGCGCGAGGGCATCGCCGTTGTGGTACGAGTGCGGCAGGTTGCCCGGAAAGGCGAGCACGTCGCCGCTCGCGAGCGCATGGCGCTCTCCGGCGACGGTGACGTGGACGCGGCCGTCGAGGCAGGTGAAGAACTCGCGCGTCCCGGGCAGGTGCGGCGTTCCGGCCATCGCCGCGCCGGGAGCGAAGTCGAGCACCTCCATCATCTCGTCGGGCACCGGCTCGGGGACGAGGTCGCGGATCGTGACGCCGCGGCCCTTGACGCGAAAGGCGACGTCGGCGGCGGGCCAGCGGCGCACGCTCGCGCGCGGCGACGCGAGCAGCTCGTCGATCGGAACGCCGAGCGCCTGCGCAACCTTGACGAGGATCACGAGCGACGGGTTGCCGGCGCCCGACTCGAGGTTGGCGATCGTCGAGCGCGGCACCGCGGCGCCGCGCGCGAGCGCCTCCTGCGTCAGGCCGCGTGCGTGGCGCAACGCCGCGAGGTTGCGCGCGAGGTGCGCCGCCGCGGAGCGCTCGTCCGCGCCGGCCGCCGCCGGCGTGGAGGCGTCGTGGGTCGTGGTCGTCGTCGCCATCGTGACTCTCTGCCAAGCGGCCGGACAGCGCGCTGGTGAACGCGCCCGCCGCGCCCTACCT
>JASLGD010000356.1 GCA_030150305.1 Caldimonas sp.
ATCGTGCCCGGCTCGGCGCAGTACCAGGGCGCGGCGTCGGCGTCCGGCACGTTCACGAACGGCGGCCTCGGCGCGAACGGGCTCGGCATCGACCAGGGTGTCGTGCTGACGACCGGCGACGCGCGCTTCATCGGCAGCAGCGCCGCGTTTCCGGGCGATTCGTCGAACAAGGCGACCGACTTCACCGCCGGCGTCCTCAATCCGCTGACGCCGAACACGTCTCCCGGCAATCCGCTGTTCGCGTCGATGGCGCCCGCGGGCACCTTCAACGCATCGCTGCTGAGCTTCCAGTTCGTCCCGCAGACGTCGTTCCTCTCGGTGACGTTCGTGTTCGGCTCCGAGGACTACAGCGACGTCGTCAACACCGGATTCCCGAGCGACGTGTTCGGCATCTTCGTGAACGGCGTCAACTACGCGCTCGTTCCCGGCACCAACCAGGCGATCTCGACGTCGACGATCAACTGCGGCGGCCCGAGCTCGGGCGCTGCGCCGGGCAGCGGCCCGAACTGCGGCCTCTATCGCGACAACCCGCCGTTCTCGGAGAACATCGACAGCGAGCTCGACGGCATGACGGTGGCGTTGACGCTGACGATCCCGATCAACCGCAACGTCGTCAATTCGTTCGCGGTCGGCATCGCCGACCAGCTCGACACCGCCAGCGACTCGGCTCTGATGCTGAAGATGGACAGCGTCGCGGCGGTTCCGGAGCCTTCGACGAGCGCGCTGTTCGCCGCCGGCGGCTTCGTCGTGTCGCTCGTCGCGCGCCGCCGTCGGCAGCTGCGGCGCTAGCCAGCGCGCGGTCGTCCGCCTGCCGCTTTTTCTTGAGGCCGCTCGCCTAGCTTTCGCCGGCGGGCGAGCCCGACGCACAACGCAAGCACAACCAGGAGAGACATAGCATGGATCGACGCGATTTCCTTTCTGCAGCGACCGCGGCCGCGACAGCGTTCGCCGCCAAGGAGGTGGCTTTGCCCGCGCAGGCCGCTGCGCAGACCGTGCCTCCGGGACAAAAGCTCGTGACGCAACTCTGGTCGCGTCACCTGCAATGGGTGAGCACGCAGGCCGAAGCCAACTCCGATCCCTACGGCGTCGGCGTCAAGGTCGGCGAGGCCTGCCTCCAGTCGGGCTTCGCTGCGGTCGACCTCACCGTGCGTTCGGACGGCCACGTGCAGCCGACGCTCGTCGCGACGAACCTGCCGTTGATGCTGAACGGCATCCGCAGCACCGGCGCGATCTGCGACCAGATCGGCAACAACATCGCGCCGTCGAGCGACCCGACCGACACGTCCTGGATCGCGAGCCAGTTCGTGAACGAGATCCTGGCGGCCGCCGGCGCGAACGGAATCAAGCGGTACCGCTGGTACAACTCGGGCGGACCGTCGTTCCCGGCCAACACGTTCGGCCAGACGATGACGACGCAGCTCGACGGCTTCCGCCTCAACATGCGCCGCCTCGCCGCGCTCAACGCACAGTACGGCGGCCTGTGCGGCGTCGCGCACACGCACTCCGGCAACCTCGGCACCTCGGTCTACGACATCGCGTATGCGATGCAGGGGATCGATCCGAACCTGATCGGCATCAACCTCGCGATCGGCCACACCGCCGAAGCGGCTCCGGGGACGACGTGGCAGCTCGAGATGCGCCGCAACATGCCGCTCATCAAGGGCACAGCGCTGCAGGACCTGAAGGGCACGATCAACGCGACGACCGGAGCGCTGAGCCTCTCGACCGTCCAGACCACGGGCGCGACCGGAGCGGGCGCCGGCATCATCAACTGGCAGACCTTCTTCAGCCTGCTGAGGCTGGGCGGCTACAGCGGCCCTGCCGAGGCGCAGATCGAATACAGCATCGTCGGCGCGAACGGCACCACGGTCAGCCTGAACAACGCGTTCTTCGCCGACAACGCGCAGTTCACGTCAGGCAACCTGACGCCGGCGATCATGATCGCGACGATGAAGATCGAGTCCGACTTCTATCGACAGCGTGCGCTCGCGGCGGGATGGACCGCAGCGCAGATCATCTGAGCTGCGGCGGCGTCGCGCAACGCGTCGCCTGGCGCGCGGCGGTTGCGCCGCCACGCGTGCCCGCCGCGCCGCTGCGCGTTTGCCTGAGCCCGGCGCGATGAACCGGCTCCTGGTCGTCGCGATCGCAGGAGGAGTGGCCGGCGCGTTCGTGCTCGCGGGATGGCGGTTGCTCGCGGAAGAACCTGCCGCCGACCGCGTTCGCCTCGTGGCTGATGCGACGGCCGGCTCTTCCGGGCCGCGTGCCGACGCCGTGCTCGCGAGCGCGGACGACGCTGCGCAGTCGCAGGCCGCGAGCACGCAACCGTCGCTCGTCGCTGCGCCGCCGCCGCCCGCGGCGGGCGCCGCCGTGCCGATCACGGTCAGTGCGCCGCAGAAGGTCTTCGTCGGCGACATGAACGACCTCGTCGTCGCGCTCGGGGCGAACGCCGGCGTGCGCGAGGTCGCCTTCAGCGTTCAGCTCGATCCCGACGTGCTGCAGGTGCGCGCCGGAACCGAGGGCGACTGGGCGACGAGCGCGGGCACGGTGTCTCGCTTCACGTCCGAGATCTCGAGCGGAGAGGACCGCGTGCAGATTCGCAGTGAGCTCCCGCGCGCGTCGGCTACGGGCGGCAGCGTCGCGGTGATCCGCCTGCAAGGAGTCGCGCCGGGGACGACTTGGGTGCTGATCAGCGACGTCGTCGTCAAGGACACACTCGGCAGGTGGGTCGGCGCCGCGCTGTCAGCGCCGAGCCTGCAGATCACGGTGGACTCGCCGCCTCCGCCGCAGCCGCCGTCGCCGGGGCAGGGCAGCGCCGCGATCGTCCTGGAGCCACGCGCCGACGGCACGCCGCCGGGCGACTGAGTCGGCAGCTCAGACGCCGAACGTGACCTTGTAGCCCCACGAGTCGAGGCCGCCGGGAATTGCGTTGAACGACAGCGTGATGCGGCGCTCTCCCTGGTTGGGTGGCACCGCGTGCAGCAGATAGCTCGGGAACAGCACGAGGTCGCCCGGCGAAGGCGACGGCACGATCCACCTGTCCGCGTTGAACGGCGTCGGCGCGATGTTCGCGTGCTCGTTCTTGAAGACGAAGTCGGTGCTCCCCGACGACTTCATGAACACCGTCTGCGAGGCCTCGTGCGTCGGCGTCAGGTAGACGATCCCGGAGACAAAGCTGTTGGCGTGGTTGTGCATGGCCTGCATGCCGCCTGTCTCCATCAGGTTGACCCACATCTCCTTGATCGACCAGCCGAGCCGTTCGCCGAACAGGAGCGCGCCGAGGTCGACGATCTTCGGCGTGATCCGTGCCGCCGCTTCGATCAGCAGCGGGCTGTCGCCGGGGGCGAGCATCTCGGTGTGCGTCAGGTTGTCGGACGCCTTGTTGAGGCTGCTCGCGAGCTTGCCGAAGTGCTCGACCAGGCCTTGCACCAGCTTCGCGTCGAGCGTCCCCGGCGCACGCAGGAACGGCGTGGGAAACAGACCGAAGACTTCATCCATGCGCCGGATTATCCGGCGCGCAGGTCGGACACGAAGCGTCGCTCGGGCAAGCCGCGCCAGCCGACGTCGGAGGCGACGAAGACCGCGCCGGCGGTGGGCTGCGCGACGAGGTCGGCGTCGTCGAGGCCGATGCGCGCCGTCGTCGCGAACAGGCGGTCGAGCGAAGCGCCGCCGAACGCCGGGCACGTGACGCGCGATGCCGGCAAGACGACGCGCGCCGTCTCGTGCCCTTGCGCGTCGTAGCGAACGACGCAGCCGCCTTGCCACTGCGCCGACCAGAGGCCGCCGTCGCGGTCGACGGTCGATCCGTCGGGAAAGCCTTGCGATGCCGGAATGCGGACGAACGCGCGCGGCGCGCCGATGCGGCCGTCCTCGAAGTAGTCGCAACGCCAGATCTCGCGCGCCCAGCTGTCGGTGAAGTAGAGCTGCGTGCCGTCGGGGCTGAAGGCGAGGCTGTTGGCGACGCACACGGTCGGCAGCGGCAGTCGCTCGATGCGGAGCTGGGCATCGACGCGGAAGAACGGGCAGATCGCAGCGTTGTCGCTCGCACCGTTGAAGAGGCCGAAGACGAACCGGCCCTGCGCGTCGCAGCGGCCGTCGTTGATGCGCGCCTCGGGGCCGGGCATCTCGACCGGAGCGACCGCCGACATCGCGCCGGTGCGAGTGTCGAACAGCGCGAGGCCGGAGGCGAGGCCGAGCAGCAGCTGTCCTTCGTGCTCGCACAGCGCAAAGCTGCCGACGCGGTCGGGCAGCGTCCACCGGAGCAGGTGGCCGCCGCGCTCGTCGGCGCTGCTGATCGTGCGGCCTTCGATGTCGGTCCACCAGAGACGACGCGTGCGATCGCACCAGAGCGCGCACTCGCCGAGGCGAGCGCGGGCGTCGGCGAACAGTTCGACCTTCATGTCCAGCCTCCGTCGACGATGAAGTCCTGCGCCGTGCACATCGCGCTGTCGTCGGCGGCGAGGAAGAGCGCCATCCGCGCGACGTGCTCGGGAAGGAGCGGCGAATCGATGCACTGGTTGCGCTTCAGCTCGGCGCGGCCGGCGTCGTCGAGCCAGAGGCGCACCTGCTTGTCGGTCATCACCCAGCCGGGAACGATCGTGTTGACGCGAATGCGATGCGCTCCGAGGTCGCGCGCCAGGCTGCGCGTCATCCCTTGCACGGCGGCCTTCGACGTCGAGTAGACGGGAAGGTTGGCGAGCTTCAGCTTCCAGCTCACCGACCCGAAGTTGACGATCGAGCCGCCGCCCAGCCGCTGCATGTCGGGCACGACGGCCTGCGCGGCGAAGAACTGGTGCTTCAGGTTGACGGCGATGCCGGCGTCCCAGCTCTCGGGCGTCGTCTCCAGGACGGCGTGGCGCTGATCGTTGGCCGCGTTGTTGAGCAGCGCCGCGATCGGCCCGAGCCCGCCTCGGATCGCGTCGATCGCGGCGAGCAGCGCCGCCGAATCGGTGAGGTCGGCCGCGACGAAGAAGGGCGGCGTGCGCGCAGTCGCCAGGCGAGCTTCCAGCGCGCGACCCGACGCGGCGTCGATGTCGATGAATCCGACCCTGGCGCCCTGCAGCGCGAACTGCTCGACGAGCGTCGCGCCGATTCCGGTCGCGCCGCCGGTGACGAGCACGGTGCGGTCGACGAGGCTGGGGTAAGTCGCGAAGAGTTGCGGGTCGGTCATCTCAGTGCGCCGTCTTGGCTGCGATCAACGCCGCGAGCCGTTCGCGGCGGATGCAGCGGTCGAAGCGGAACGAATCGGCGAGCGCGATCACGTGATCGTCGTCGAGCCCTTCGAAGCAGCGCCCGAAGTCCTCGGCCATCGGCTCGGCGAGCAGGATGCTGCGAACGATCGTCTGCACCCAGCGCTGGCGGCCGAACGGGAACGGATCGAAGCCGGGATATTCGCGGTCGAAGACCGCCTCGATCGGCGCCATCACGTCGCGGATGTTCTTGTCGGTCGTCGCCCAGCTGTCGACGCCGAGCCGCTCCTTCTTGTCGAGCACGGGCTGGATCCGGCGCATCCACGGCGAATCGGGCGACGCGCAGACGAGGCCCTCGCCGCCGATGTCCTTGTACGCCCAGATCGACCAGCTCGCACCGTGCGACGCGTAGAGGTCGAGCTGGTCGGAGAGCAGGCGGTACTTGTCGTCGTCCTGCGCGGGGTCGACGAAGACCGGACCGAACTCGCCGATCCAGATCGGCGTCCCCGTCCTGCGCATGAACTCGGTGCGCTTCAGGAACGTCTCCTCGATGTTCGCCTTGTCGACGTACACGCCGCGCGTGACGCCGGGATACGGGCCGCCGAACACCATCCCCGGCGTCTTGTAGTCGTGCGCCGCGTAGACCGTGTTCGGATACACGTCGACGCCGTCGAACGCGGTGAACTCGGTGCCGTAGCGGTTGCCGTCGAGGAAGACGACGTGGTCGGGGTCGATCGCGCGCACCGCGGCGATGCAGCGGTCGTAGAACGGCCGGATGCGCCGTCCGCTCGCGTCGCCCGGCTCGTTCATCAGGTTGTAGCCGGCGACCGCCGGGTTGCCCTTGTAGTGCTCCGCGAGGCGTTCCCAGAGCCAGACGGCGCGGTCCTGGAAGTGGCGGTGCTGCCAGAACGCGGCGTGGTGGGTCGGGTTGTTGCTGTGCCAGTCCATGTTCTGGCAGCCGGGCAGCGCATGCAGGTCGAGGATCGCGTAGAGGTCGTTGCGCTCGCAGACCGCGACGACGCGATCGAGCAGCGCGAACCCCGAGGCCTTCAGCTCGAACGGGCGGTCGTCGTCCTCGAAGTGCAAATAGTTGAAGGGAACGCGGACGTGGTCGAGCCCGATCGACCGCAGGTACCTGGCGTCGTCGTCGGTGAAGAAGACGTCGAGGAAGCGGTCGAAGAACAGCCGGTAGCGTTCCTCGCCGAGCGCGCGCAGCATCGCCGCGCGCTGCAGCGACTCGGTCGAGGGGAAGCCGGTGAGGAAGTTCTCCATGTTGAGGAAGCCGCCGATGTTGTAGCCGCGCAGGACGACGGTGCGGCCCGTCGCATCGACCAGGCGGTCGCCGCGCACCTTCAGGAAACGATCGGGGCTCATGGCTTGGCCGGCCGGTAGCGCTCGATCAGCCAGTCGATCGTCTTGTCCTTCGCGACGTCGACGACCTTGCGCTCGGGATGCGCGTCGAACCACGCCATCATCTCGCGCGCGCCTTCGGCGAACGACGTCGTGCAGACGAAGTCGGGGACGAGGCGCCGCACCTTGCTGTTGTCGAAGACGAGGCTGTGCGCCATGTCGCCGAGGAGGGCGTCGCCCCAGTCCTTGTCGGCCGCGGCGATGGCATCCGACGGCACGTGCACGATCCTCGGTGAATCGACCCCCGCCGCGCGCGCCAGCGTCGCGACGATCGTGTTCCAGCACGGCGCCTCGTCCGAGGTGACGTGGAACGTCTCGCCGTACGCGCGCGGGTTGTCGAGCAGGCCGACGACGCCCTTGGCGAAGTCGCGCGCGTGCGTCAGCGTCCACAGCGACGAGCCGTCGCCGTGCACCAGCACCTCCTTGCCGGCGCGCATGCGCGCGATCTGCGTCCAGCCGCCGATCATCGGCACGACGCCTCGGTCGTACGTGTGCGACGGCCGGATGATCGTGACGGGCCAGCTCTCGTTGCGATACGCCGCGACGAGCACGTCCTCGGCGGCGATCTTGTTCTGCGAGTACGCCCAGACCGGGTTGTGCAGCGGCGTCGACTCGACGATCGGCAGGCGCGCCGGCGGCGTCTGGTAGCACGACGCCGAGCTGATGAAGACGTATTGCCCGGTGCGGCCGCGGAAGACGTCGAGGTCGTGGGCCACGTCGGCGGCGGTGAAGGCGACGAAGTTGACGACCGAGTCGAACTCGAGCCCTTGCACCGCGGCGCGGACCGACTCGGGCTCGCGTGCGTTGCCGTGCAGCGCGTGCACGCCTTCGGGCAGCGGGCGCGCCGTGTTGAGGCCGCGGTTCAGCACCCACACCTCGAACCCCTTGACGCGCGCACGCTCGACGCACGACCAGCTGAGACGGCCCGTGCCGCC
>JASLGD010000367.1 GCA_030150305.1 Caldimonas sp.
AGCTGATCGCCTACGCGGGTCTCGCGATCCGCTCGAGTGTCAGCCCTTTCGGCGGGCCTCGCGCCCGCCCGGAGGCGGGCCTGGGGCCGCCGCCCCAAGGCCCGCGCACACCGCAGTGGACGGCATGCAGGGAGTCACGCAGCGTCAACCCGCGCGAGCGGGCCGTGTTCGGCGACTTGGTCCGATCCAGAGCCGGCCATTGCTCGGCGGCAGGCGGGAGTGGGCAGTACTTGCCTGTAACGCGCTCGACGCTGAGTGCGTAAACGGTGACGTCGTCGAGCCGCGGATAGAAGCTGTTCGGTCGGCCCGCAACACCGGTGCCATATTTCGCGAGCAGTGCGTCGAAGAAACAGATCTTCGCCGCTTGGTCGTCGACGACGCGGATTCGCCCGTAGGCGATCGCGCTTCGGTAGGCAAGACCCGTGTCGCACTCGAAGCGTCGTGGTCGAACACCTTCACCAATATGCCTGTGCGATGAATTCGCGTGTATCGGACTCGCCGAGCACACGATCCTGACGTCGCAGCTTCGGCGAGCTCATGGAAATCGATCCTACAGGACAGGTCCGAACCGCACGGATCTCGCGTAGTTATGTCGACTGATCAGCCCGGTGCTGATTCACCGGGAGGGAAGAGGACCGCGTTCGGCCAGAACCGGACGGCCACCAGGTCGGCTTTCCAGTATCTGACTTGGTAGTCACGGCGCCGGCCCCGACGTGTCACGGCCGAGCCGATCGCGTACGCTGCGTGACGTGTCCAAGGCTCCCACCCGGCGGACGGTCCTCAAGGCCGGCGCCTCGCTGCTCGCCCTCGGCGTACGACCGACCTTCGCACAAGCTCGGGTCCCCATCGCCGACATGCACAGCCATCTCGGCATCCTCTCGAAGGCGTCCCTTGCCGACCAGATGCGCGAGAACGGCGTCGTCCTCGTCGCTTGGGCATTGCCCGCCGATTCGCCCTGGATCCACGCGGTCCCGACCGGGATCGCACAGAAGTCGGAGCCGTCACCCGGCGAGCCCGCTGCATTCTTCGCACGCCGACTCGACAGCGAGAACGCCGCGATCACACGCGATGGCCTGAAGCGCGTCCTGACGCGTGCCGACGTCGACGCGTGTGTCGTTGGCGGCGAGCACGGGGTGGTGATCGCCGCCGAAGGCGCCGATTTCCTCGAGGGCCGGCTCGATGGGCTTGCCGCGACCGTCGACAAGGGCCTGCGCCATCTCCAGCTCGTGCACTACATGCGCAGCTTTGTCGGCGACCGCCAGACATCGGAGCCGCAATGGAACGGCGGCCTGAGCGAGTTCGGCAAGCAGCTGGTCGAGGCATGCAACGAGCACGGCGTGCTGATCGATCTTGCGCACAGCGCCGAGCCTGCAGTCGACCAGGCCCTGGAGATCTCGAAGCGGCCGATGGTCTGGTCCCACAGCTGGGTCGGCAGCACCGGCGGCCGCTGGCAGGACACGTACGGCTTCGAGCAGCGCCGTCTCTCGCTCGCGCGCGCCCGCGCGATTGCCGATCGCGGTGGCGTCGTCGGAATTTGGGGTCTCGGGCACGAGAAGCCGAGCTACCGCCCGGACGGCTGGCCGGTCGGCCGCGACGACCCGAAGGGCTACGCCAAGGTGATCGCGGCCCTGGTCGAGCGGATTGGGGCCGAGCACGTCGCGTTCGGCACCGATCTCGCCGGCGTCGGCAAGAGCGCGTCCGTCGACGACTACGCCGGCGTGCGCCGCGTGGTCGAGCACCTCCAGGAGATGAAGCTGCCCGCAAGCACGATCGAGCGCGTCGCTTGCAGCAACTACGCGCGCGTGCTCAAGGACACCTTCAACGGCTAGGTGGGGAGACGAGCGGCGGGAGCATAGCCAACTGGTGCGTCGAAAGCGCGCTTGGTGCGTTGAGACCTCGAGTCTCGCACGTGAGCCGCTGAAATAAGCTAGCCCGCTCCTCGATCGCATGGCGCGAGCTCACGCAGCGGCATCGCCCGTCCGATTACGATTCAAGGCGGAAGAAGACGACGGCTTGCGATAGGCACGATCCATTGCAACGAGGGCGCTCGGCATAAGCGCCCCTTCGGGCTTTCCATAACCGGGGCGGCAGGATGATGCAGCGCCGACAGTTCCTGAGGACAACGGTGAGTGCGAGCGTGCTGCCCGCATTCGCGCGAGGCGTGGCGGCGGAGGACAGCCTGGCGCCCAGCCCACCCATGCCCAGCACTCCGAGCCTCGCTGAGCAATTGGCGACATACGTTGCCAGCCTGCGCTACAACGACATCGATGTGGCGACGATCGAGCGCGTCAAATCGCACCTGGTGGACACGCTTGGATGCGGCATCGCTGCATTCGACGAAGGCCCGGTGCGCATTTGCCGAGAGCTGGCTCTCGCAGCTGGCGGCCAAACATCGTCGGTCATCGGCACGAGTGGACGGGCAACGCCTGACATGGCGTCATTCGCCAACGGAGCCGCCTTCCGCTACTTCGACCTGAACGATGTGTATGTCGGGCGCGCGACTTGCCATCCGAGTGACAACATTTCGGCATGTCTCGCCGTTGCAGAAGCCGAAGGATCCAGCACGTTGGACCTCATCACGGCAATCGTGGTCGCCTACGAGATCAACTGTCGATTGGCGGATGCTTTCGATCTCGGTGCCAAGGGCTGGGACGACGCCACCGTGTTCAGCCTGCCCGCTGCGGCGCTTGCGGCCGGACTGTTAATGAAGCTTCCTGCGCAACGCCTTGCCCAAGCCGTGAATCTCTCGCTGAACGATCACATTCCGATGGGGCAGACACGGGCGCAATCGCTATCGGACTGGAAGGGTCTGGCAGACGCGGACGCTGCGCGAAACGGCGTGTTCGCAGCCATGCTTGCCCGTGCCGGCCTGACCGGTCCGGCGCCGATCTTCGAAGGGCGCAGAGGCTTCTACCAGTTGGTTTCGGGGCCAGCGGATGTCGATGTCGGCCGCTTCGGAGGCGTTGGGCGAGCCTTCAAGATCCACGAATGCGGCATGAAAGCCTATCCGGTGGTGGTCTATGCGCAGACAGCGGTCATGGCTTGCCTCGCCATCGCCCGAGAGGTGGGTGACCTCAATCGCATATCCCGCCTCGAGATCGCGACCACGCCTCAAGGCTACGTGTCGGCTGGCCGCGACCCCGAGAAATGGACTCCGGAGAATCGGGACACCGCCGATCACAGCCTGCCGTACATCGTCGCGCGGACAATGTTCGATGGCGACATCGATAACGCCAGCTATGCGCCACAAAAGCTCAGGGATCCGAAGATTCTTTCCTTCATGCGCAAGATCACCGTTGTGCAAGACCCTGCGCTTACGACCCCGCGCGGCGCGGCGCCACCTATCCGCATCAGCGTAGACCTCAGTGGCGAAGGGCGAATCACCAAAGAGGTCCGCACCATGCCCGGTTTCGCGGGGCAAACCATGAGTCGCGAAGACGTTGAGCGCAAGTTCCGCAGCAATGTCGGGAGGCGGTGGCCGAGTGAGAAGACCGAA
>JASLGD010000401.1 GCA_030150305.1 Caldimonas sp.
GTAGCGCAGCGCTGCCGGCCAGCGCTCGTGGATCTTCTCCTGCTCGTGCACGTACGTCGCGGGCGGCAGCGCGATCCGCGCGGTGTCGCGGCGCGGCGACGCGAGCGCGTCTTCGGGCAGGAACTCGGCGGTGCGATTCGCGGCGGCGACGAAGCGGCCGTGGACGTGACAGGCGCGGATGCGAAGCATGAGCATCACCGGCGTGTGGCTCGCCTCGGAGAGCGCGAACCCGTGCTTGACCGCCGCGACCATCGACGGCAGGTTCGGCCGCGGGTCGAGCAGCCAGACCTGCGACTTCATCGCGAACGCGTGCGTCCGCTCCTGCATGATCGACGAGCCTTCGCCGTAGTCCTCGCCGACGATGACGAGCGCGCCGCCGACGACACCTCCCGACGCGAGGTTGGCGAGCGCGTCGGACGCGACGTTGACGCCGACCGGCCCCTTGAACGTGACCGCGCCGCGCAGCGGATAGTTGACCGACGCCGCGAGCGTCGCCGCCGCGGTCGCCTCGCTCGCCGAGTTCTCGAACCGGATGCCGTGCTCGACGAGGATGTCCTCGGCGTCGGCGAGGACGTCCATCAGGTGCGAGATCGGCGCGCCCTGGTAGCCGGCCACATAGGCGACGCCCGACTCGAGCAGCGCCTTCGTGACCGCGAGGATGCCTTCGCCGTGGAAGACCTCGCCCGCGCCGAGGCGAAGCTTCTTGACCTCTTCGACGAACGAGCGCTCAGCCATGCAAGAGGGAATCCGGAAGGCGCGCTGGCGCGCCACCGGCCGATGTTAAGCGCGCGGCTTCAGCCGACGGTCGCGGCGCGCCGGGGCGCAGGCGGCGCGCTCGGCGTCGCCAGCTCCGCCTGCACGAGGTCGGCGAGGTCGCGCAGCAACGTCAGCTGCTGCTCGTCGAGCTGGCGCGGCCGCTTGTCGACGACGCAGAACGCGCCGAGCAGGCTGCCGTCGGACGCCGCGAGCGGCGCGCCGGCATAGAAGCGCACCCGCGGCTCGCCGGCGACGAACGGGCTGTCGGCGAAGCGGTCGTCCTCGAGCGCGTCGGGCACCTGCAGCACGGCGTTGTCGAGGATCGTGTGGGCACAGAACGCGGTCTCGCGCGGCGACTCGCTGAGGTCGATGCCGTGGTGCGACTTGTAGAACTGGCGATCGCTGTCGATCAGGCTGACGATCGCGATCGGCACGTCGAACAGCTCGGCGGCGATCCGCGTGTAGCGATCGAACCGCTCCTCGGGCGGCGTGTCGAGCAGGTGCAGTGCGTGCACCGCCTGCAAGCGCTGCTCCTCGTTCTCGGGAAGCGGCGCCGGCCGCCAGCGCAGCGACTCGCGCAGCACCCAGCTCTGCATGCGCGTGCGCGCGTACGTCTCCTTGAACGGCCAGAGCAGCCAGTCGGTGACGCCGGCGCGCACGCCCGCGTCGACGTCCATCTCGTCCTGGCGCGCAGCGACGACGACGATCGCCGGCGGCGTCGGCTCGGCTGCGGTGCGGGCGCGGATCGTGCGGCAGAGGTCGAGCGCGTCGTGGCCGGCGAAGCGGCGCTGCACGATGACGACGGCCGGGCGCTCCTCGGTCACCATCCGCAGCAGGGCGTGGACGTCCGACGCGAGGAGGAGCGGGCTGCCGTCGGCGGCGATCGCGGCCTTGAGCACGCGCGCAGGCTCGGCATCGGTCGCGATCAGCGCGGTGCGATCGGTCGGCGCGGGCAGCGGACGCGGCTGCAGCGCCGGCGCGGCGTCGCCGGCGTCGTGCGCCGCAACGTCGCGCTGGAGCTCGATCGTCAGGCCCTCGGCGGCGGCGAACACCTCGACGCCGCTGCCCTCGGCGCGCTGCCGCGCCATCGCGACGATCGCGTCGACCGCGGCGTCGTCGCGCATCGGGTCGTGATGGAAGAGCGCGAGCCGCTTGACGTGCTGCGCGACCGCGAGGTCGACCGCGAACTCGACCGGGCTGTGGCCCCAGCCGAGGTGCCGCTCGTACTCGTCGAGCGTGAACTGGGCATCGTGGATGAGCAGGTCGGCGCCCGCGACGAACGACGCGTAGTGGCACTCGTCGGCGCTGCGCGGCGGCCGCTCGCCGCGCGCGAGCGCGGGCGAGTGCGGCTCGTGGTCGGTCGCGTAGACGGCCGAGGCGCCGTCGGCCTCGATGCGGTAGCCGAGCGTCAGCGCCGGGTGGTTCATGTAGTGCGCGGTGATGCGCACGTCGTCGATCTCGATCGAGCCTTCGCCGAGGTCGTGGTAGCGCACCTTGGCGGCGAACTGCTCGATCGTGATCGGGAAGTACGTGTACTGCATCTGGCCGGCCAGCGTCTCGCGGATCGACGGGCCGAGGCCGCGCGGGCCGTAGATGTCCCACTCGAACGCAGGATCGAAGAGCGGCGCGAGAAACGGCAGCCCCTGGATGTGGTCCCAGTGCGTGTGGCCGATGAAGACGTGGCCGCGCTTGGGGCCGTCGCGCTCGGCGAGGAGCGCCTGGCCGAAGCCGTGCGCACCGGTGCCGCAGTCGAGGAGCAGCAGCGTTCCGCCGGCGCTGCGCACTTCGACGCACGAGGTGTTGCCGCCGTAGCGAACGGTGCCGGGGCCGGGCTTCGGGATCGATCCGCGCGTGCCCCAGAAGCGAATGCGCATGTGCTTCCCCTTCGCAGGGCGCCGCTCGAGCTCGGCAGCCCCGGGGGAGGCACCGTAGCACGCTTCCCCGCCGGGCTCAATGCCGCCCCGGAGAGGCCGTCGAAACGGGTGCCGGCGGTGGCCGGTTCGCAGCGACGCACGCACCCGATCATCGTGGACGCTGCGAAGCGCGCCGCGTCGACCGACGCCGACGGCTCGATCGCGATCGTCGCCGTTGCCTCTCCTGGAGTCGGTGCGCATACAGTACACCGCGAGCGCTGCGGACCACAGCGGCGCCGCGGCAGGAGGAGAGCACGTGCACGACCCACTCGTCCATCCGCGCGAGCGCACGCTCGGCGCGATCACGCTCGTTCTCGGGCTCATCGCCTGGGTCGTGATCATCGTCGGCACGGTCGGCATCGCGCTCGTCTACCTGCTGCTCGCGTTCCTGTTCTACCTGTTCGCGCACTCGGCGCTGATCTCCTGGCTGCGCGGCAACGGCGTGCTGCTCTCGGCGCAGCAGCTGCCCGACCTGCGCGAGCGCTTCGACGCGTGCTGCGCGACGCTCGGGCTCGACGCCGACAAGCCCGAGGCGTACCTGCTGCAGGGCGGCGGCGTGCTGAACGCGTTCGCGACCCGCTTCCTCGGCCGCAACTACGTCGTCCTGCTCTCCGACGTCGTCGACGCGATGCAGGCGCACCCCGACGGCATCAACTTCTACATCGGCCACGAGCTCGGCCACGTGCGGATGAAGCATCTCACCGGCAAGCTCTGGCGGGCGCCGGTGCTCTGGCTGCCGCTGCTCGGCGCCGCCTACTCGCGCGCCAAGGAGTCGACGTGCGACCGCCACGGCCGCGCCTGCTGCGAGTCGCCCGAGTCGGCGGCGCGGGCGATGGTCGCGCTCGCTGCCGGCCACGAGCGCTGGCGCGCGGTCGACCTGCCGGCGTACGAGGCGCAAGCGAGCCTCGCGCGCGGCTTCTGGATGTCGTACCACGAGCTGACGAGCGGCTATCCGTGGCTGACCAAGCGCGTCGCGCGCATCCTCCATCCCGACGTCGAGCCGCCGCGTCGCAACGGCTTCGCGTACCTGTTCGCGCTCTTCACGCCGTACGCCGGGCGCGGCGGCGGGCCGGCCGGGATCGTCGTCGTGCTCGCGCTCGTCGCCGTCGTCGTCGCGGTCGCGATCCCGGCGTACCGCGACTTCGAGACGAAGGCGCGGCTGACGGTCGCATACCAGAGCAGCGAGGTCGCGCGGCGCGCGCTCGCCGCCTACTACGTCGACAAGAAGGAGGTGCCGGCGTCGCTCGAGGCCGCCGGCGTTCCGGCGACGCTCGCCGACGGCTCGCAGCTCACGCTCGACAGCGACACGATGACGCTGACGGTCGACACGCCGAAGGGACAGCTCGTCTTCACGCCCGACGAGAACCCCGACGGCACCGTCCGCTGGCACTGCGCCGGCGGCGCCGGCGTGCAAGCGGCGCAGCTGCCGAGCGCGTGCAAGGACAACGACTAGCGGCGCGTCTCAGCGTTCGCCGAGACGCTCGCTCTGCAGGAAGAGCAGCACCGCGGCCCAGGCGAGCGACGCCGACAGCGCGAGGCCGCCGACCACCTTCATCAGCACCGCCCAGCCGCGCGCGTGCGCGAGCTGACCGGTGCGCTCGAACAGGAAGACGAAGTCGTGGAAGCTGTCGGCGCCGGTGCCGCCGCCGATCAGCGGCAGCACCGGATCGGCGGCGTCGTACGCGTAGACCGACGCGTCGATCAGGCTGAGCGCGAGCCACGCCGACGCCATCGCGGCGCCGAAGTTGTCGCCGCGGCGCTGCAGCGCGATCGCGCAAGCGAGCGGGATCAGCAGCTGGCCGAGCGTGCCGCCGGCGACGCGGATCGTGTCGCCGAACGGCGCGAAGACGATGTGGCCGGCTTCGTGGAACAGGATCACCGTGAGGTGGAGGACGCCGGCCGGATCGGTCATGCGACCGAAGACGACGCTCATCCCCCACAGGGCGACGATCACGAGCAGCGCGATGCGGCCGAGCCACGCGACTCGCGGCACGTCGTCGGGAACGTCGAGCAGCCGCTCGCGCCACGGCGGCAGATCGTCGTCGTCCTCGATGGCGGCGTGGGCGCGCTGCATCCGCGGATCATCGGCAGCGCCGCTCGGCGCTGCGACGCCGCCGGTGCGCAATGGGGGCGTCGGCGTCGACCCGTTCTCGATTCCGGCGGTCACGCTACCCTCGTCCGATGCGCGTCGCCGTTCGCTTCCTCGCCTCGCTGGCGCTCGGCGCCGCCCTCGCCGGCTGCGGATCGCCCCCCGGCCGCGCTCCGGAGCGGCCCGAGGACGTGCGCGCGCGGATCGGGTCGCTGCTGCCGGCGAACGTTCCCGACCGCACCGGCTGGGCGATCGACATCAGCGCCGCATTCGCCGCGCTCGGCATCGCGCCGACCGACGAGCATGCCTGCGCCGTGCTCGCGGTCGTCGAGCAGGAGTCGACGTACCGCGCCGACCCCGCGGTGCCCGGGCTCGGCCGCATCGCGCGCGAAGAAATCGACCGCCGCGCCGCGCGCGCCGGCGTGCCGAAGCTGCTCGTCGACGCCGCGCTCGGCCTGCGCTCGCCCGACAGCCGCACCTGGGGCGAGCGCATCGACGCGGCGCGGACCGAGAAGGAGCTGAGCGACCTCTTCGAGGACTTCATCGCGCAGGTGCCGCTCGGCCAGCGCCTGCTCGCCGGCTACAACCCGGTGCGCACCGGCGGCCCGATGCAGGTCAACGTCGCCTTCGCCGAGAAGCAGCTGCAGGCGCGGCCGTATCCGTACCGCATGACCGGGTCGTTGCGCGACGAGGTGTTCTCGCGCCGCGGCGGCCTCTACTTCGGAATCGCCCACCTGCTCGACTATCCGCTGAGCGTCGATCAGCCGATCTTTCGCTTCGCCGACTTCAACGCCGGCCGCTACGCGAGCCGCAACGCCGCGTTCCAGCAGGCGGTCGCCGTCGCGTCGGGACAACCGCTCGAGCTCGACGGCGATCTCGTTCCCGGCGACGGCAGCGTCGGCCACACCGAATCGGCGCTGCGCACGCTCGCACCGCGCCTCGGCAGCGACGACGCGGCGATCCGACGAACGCTCGAGCTCGAGGACCGCGCGGAGCTCGAGCAGACGCGGCTCTACGCGCGCGTCTTCGAGCTCGCCGAGCAGACCGGAAGGCGCCCGCTCGCGCGCGCGATCGTGCCGCACATCGAGCTGCACAGCCCGAAGATCACGCGGCCGCTCACGACCGAGTGGTTCGCGCGCCGCGTCGACGAGCGCTATCGCAACTGCCTCGGCCGCGCCGCCTCGCGCAGCGGCGCGCGATGACGTCGCAGGTCATGACCGCTGCGACGTGGCGCGCGATGACCTCGCACGTCATGGCCGCGGCGACGCGGCGCGCTATCTTGTCGCCATGACCGCTCCCTCCGCCGCTCCGGTCGGCGCGCAGCTTCGCCAGTGGCGGACGCGCCGCCGCCTCAGCCAGCTCGAGCTCGCGCTCGCCGCCGACGTCTCGACGCGCCATCTGAGCTGCGTCGAGACCGGCCGCGCGGCACCGAGCCGCGAGATGGTGCTTCGGCTCGCGCGCCGGCTCGACGTCCCGCTGCGCGAGCGCAACCGCCTGCTCACCGCCGCCGGCTTCGCGCCGATGTTCGCGGCGCGGCCGCTCGACGATCCGGCGATGGCCGCGGCGCGCGCCGTCGTCGAGCGCGTGCTGCGCGCGCACGAGCCGTTTCCGGCGCTCGCGGTCGACCGGCACTGGAACGTCGTCGTCCAGAACCGCGCCGTCGCGCTGCTGCTCGAAGGCGTCGAGCCGGCGCTGCTCGCGCCGCCGGTCAACGCCCTGCGGCTGGCGCTCGATCCGCGCGGCATGGCGCCGCGGATCGTCAACTTCGCGGCGTGGCGCGCGCACGTCCTCGGCCGCCTCGCCCAGCAGATCGCGGCGAGCGGCGACGCGGCGCTGCGCGCGCTCGCCGACGAGCTCGCATCGCTCGACGTCGCGAGCGCGCGATCGTCGCGCGAAGACGATGACGGGCACGGCACGCCGGGCCATGCGGCGGCGGAGCCGGCGCTCGTCGTGCCGCTGGTCCTCGAGACGCGGCTCGGCACGCTCTCGTTCATCAGCACGACGACGGTGTTCGGCACGCCGGTCGACATCACCCTCGCCGAGCTCGCGCTCGAGTCGTTCTTCCCCGCCGACGCGGCGACCGCTGCGGCGTTGCAGGAGGTGGCCAGCGCCGCCGCGGCGGCCGCCGGCTGAGCCACGGCGCGCCGCGGCCGCGCGGTCACGTTGTCGCGGGGACGCGGTCGAGAAAGCCGATCACGCGCGCGATCCGGCCGTCGCGCAGCTCGACGACGTCGCTGCCGGCGATCGGCGCTTCGGCGCCGGCGGGACCAAGCGACCACGAGAAGCGCACGTGCTCTCCGTGGCCATCGGCGGCGCTCGCGAGCGCGAAGCGAAAGCCGGGGAAGCGCGCGTGCACCGCGGCGATCAGCGCGTCGATCTGCTGCAGGCCGTCGCCGCGCATCAGCGGGTCGACGTAGCGCGCGTCGGCGGTCCAGTGCTCGCGCAGCAGGCGGGCGCGACGGTCGGCGTCGGCTTCGTTCCAGGCGTCGAGGTAACGGGCGGCGACGGAGTTCGGATCTGGCATGGCGATGTTCCTCGGTGGTTGCGGACGGCGTCACGGTAGGCGCGCCGCCGCTCGCAATCGATGACCTCGCAGGTCAAGCCGCCGACGCGCCCTTGACGCTCGCTACCGTAAGAGTATGCTTACCGTAAGCAAAGCCTTTCCATGCCGTCGCCACGCGCCACCCCCGCCCAGGCCCGTCGCTTCGCCGCGCTCGGCGACCCGACTCGCCTCGCCGTCTTCACGCTGGTCGCGCGCTCGCCGCTCTCGGTCGCCGAGGTCGCCGAGCGGCTGCCGGTGAGCCGGCCCGCGGTCTCGCAGCACCTCAAGGTGCTCGCCGACGCCGGCCTCGTGCAGCGCGAGTCGGTCGGCACGCGCAACCTGTACCGGCCCGATCCGGACGGCATCAGGACGATGCGCGACTTCATCGACAGCCTGTGGGACGTCGGGCTGGCCCGCTTCAAGGCCCACGCCGAAGCCCTGGCACGCAGCCGCGGCGCCCACGCCGCGAAGGAGAAGAAGCCATGACCGCCGAGCTCACCGCCCGCAAGTCCGTCACCGTCGCCGCGCCGATCGCGCTCGCGTTCGAGGTCTTCACCGCGCGCATCGAGTCGTGGTGGCCGATGGCGTCGCACCACATCGGCGACGCCGACTGCGCCGCGGTCGTGATCGAGCCGCGGCCGGGCGGCCGCTGGTACGAGCGCGGCGTCGACGGCGTCGAGTGCCAGTGGGGCCGGGTGCTCGCGTGGGAGCCCGAGCGACGCGTCGTCCTCGTCTGGCAGCTGAACGCGCAGTGGAAGTTCGATCCGGCGATCCACACCGAGGTCGACGTCCGCTTCACCGCGCTCGACGCGCACACGACGCGTGTCGACCTCGAGCATCGCGGCCTCGAGGCGTACGGCGCCGACGCGATCGCGATGCGCGACGCGTTCGCTTCGCCGAACGGCTGGAACGGGATGCTCGACCACTTCGCTGCGGTGACCGGGGCGACGCACGACGCGGCCGCCGCGCGCTGAGACGGGTCCGTGCGCGCCGGCGCCGGCGCGCGATGTGGCGCATCATTGCCCGTCCCGAACGACGAGGACCGACGATGACCGACCGCTCCGTGCCGCCCCGCCCAAGCGCGCCGATCGACCGCGCGCGACGCGACTTCGTCGCGCTCTCGGTCGCGACCGGCCTCGGCGCTGCCGCCCGCCCGGCGGTCGCTGCGCTCGCCGTCAGCGAGCGGGAGGTTCAGATCCGGACCGCCGACGGCACCTGCGACGCCGCGCTGTTTTATCCGGCGAACGGAACGCACGCCGGCGTCGTCGTCTGGCCCGACGCCGCCGGGCTGCGTCCGGCGATGCGCGATATCGGCCGCCGGCTCGCGGGCGAGGGCTACGCGGTGCTGGTGCCCAATCCGTTCTACCGCATCGGCAAGGCGCCGATGTTCGAGTCGGCGGCGACGATCGATTTCTCCGACGCTGCGACGCGCGCCAAGCTCACGCCCCTGATGGGCTCGGTCACGGCGCCCGGCGCCGCGGAGCGCGACGCCGCTGCGTTCGTCGCCTTCCTCGACGGCCAGGCGCAGGTCGACCGCGCGCGCAAGCTCGGCGTGCAAGGCTACTGCATGGGCGGCGCGCTGACGTTTCGCACCGCGGCGGCGGTGCCGGAGCGCATCGGCGGCGCGGCGTCGTTCCACGGCGGCGGCCTCGTCACCGACAAGCCCGACAGCCCGCATCGCCTGGTGCCGCGGATGCACGCGCGCGTCTACGTCGGCATCGCCGCCAACGACGACCAGCGCCAGCCCGAGGCGAAGGACCAGCTGCGCGAGGCGTTCGCCGCTGCCAAGGTTCCGGCCGAGGTCGAGGTCTATCCGGCGCGGCACGGCTGGTGCGTTCCCGACATGCCGGTCGAGGCCGGCGCGCCGATCTACAGCGCGCCCGACGCCGAGCGCGCGTGGAGCAAGCTGCTCGCGCTCTATCGCGCGGCGCTCGCCTGAAGCGACGCGCCAGCGCAAGCCGCGAGATCGATCGGGGCGAGCGCCGAGCGGACGCAGCCCACGCTCACCCCTCTTGCGGCGTCGTCACCCTGCGGTAGGTCGGCTCGCTGCGCAGATGCGTCGCCTGCTCGTACGCGTGGCCGAACGCGAGCAGGCGCTCCTCGCTCCACGCCGGTCCGACGAACGACAGCCCGATCGGCAGGCCGCTCGCGAGCCCGGCGGGAACGGTCAGGTGCGGGTAGCCGGCGACCGCAGCGGGGGTCGAGAAGCTCGCGCCGACGTGGTCGCCGTTGACCGGATCGATCAGCCACGCCGGCCCTCCGGTCGGCGCGATCAGCGCGTCGAGCCGATGCGCCTTGAGGACGCGGTCGATGCCGTCGTCGCGCGCGCCCTTCCTGCATTCGGCGAGCGCGTCGAGGTATTCCTTGCTGTCGAGCCCGCCGAGCGCCTCGGCCTTCTCGAACAGCTCCTGGCCGAACCACGCCAGCTCGCGCTCGTGGTGCTTGCGGTTGAACGCGATCACGTCGGCGAGCGACTTCACCGATGCGTCCGGCGCAAACGCGGCGAGGTACTTCGGCAGGTCGGCCTTCAGCTCGTAGAGAAGGACCTTGAGCTCGGCGTCGTTGTACGGCGGCTGGGCGAGGTCGACCGGATCGACGATCTCGGCGCCGAGTCGCTGCAGGACCACGATCGCCTGCTCGATCAAGCCGTCGACGGCGTCATTGCCGGTGAAGAACGCCCGCGCGACGCCGAGCCGCGCGCCGCGCAGGGCGTCGTCCGGCAGCGCGAGCGCCGCAGCGGCGGCCCGATCGCCCGGCATCGCCGCGGTGGCGGAGTCGGCGTCATCGCGCCCGGCCATCGCGGCGTAGAGCAGCGCGGCGTCGGCGACGGTGCGCGTCATCGGCCCCGGCGTGTCCTGCGTATGCGCGATCGGCACGATGCCGTCGCGGCTCATGCGGCCGACGGTCGGCTTCAGCCCGACGAGACCGCAGATCGACGCCGGCGACACGATCGAGCCGTCGGTCTCGGTGCCGATGCCGAGCGGCGCGAGGCCCGCAGCGATCGCGGCCGCAGTGCCAGAGCTCGAGCCGCTGGTGTTGCGGTCGAGCGCGTACGGGTTGCGCGTCAGGCCGCCGCGCGCGCTCCAGCCGCTCGTCGATCGCGTCGAGCGGATGTTGGCCCACTCGCTGAGGTTGGTCTTGCCGAGGATCACGGCGCCGCCGTCGCGCAGCAGCTTGACGACGTGCGCGTCGCGCGGCGCACGCATGCCGTCGAGCGCGAGCGAGCCTGCGCTCGTGCTCATGCGGTCGGCGGTCGCGATGTTGTCCTTGACGAGCACCGGCAGGCCGTGCAGCGGCCCGCGCACGCGCCCCGCCTTGCGCTCCGCATCGAGCGCCTTCGCGATCGCGGCCGCGTCGGGATTGAGCTCGATGACGCTGCGCAGGTGCGGCCCGGCCCGGTCGATCGCGGCGATCCGCGCCAGGCAGTCGCGGACGAGGCGCTCGGCGGTGAGCGAGCCGTCGCCGAGCGCCGCGGCGAGCGCGAGCGCACTCGGCTGCCCTGGCGTGGTCGACGTCGACGAGGTGCGGGTGGCGGCCATGGAGCTCCCGAGCGCGAGCAGCGAAGCGGACGAAGCGAGGATCGTGCGGCGGTGCATCGTGGTCGACGTCGCGGCGAACGCGCGTCGGGCGCGATTCTGCGCGATGGCTGTCGCGCCGGGAAGTCAGCCGACGCGCTCGGCGTCGTAGCCCTCGGCGCGCATCGCGTCGAGGATCGCCGCGACGTGCGCGGTGCCGCGCGTCTGCACGACGACCTCGATCTGCACGCGCTCGACCGAGAG
>JASLGD010000422.1 GCA_030150305.1 Caldimonas sp.
CCGCGGCGACGCGCTCGGGGCCGGGGAAATACGCCCACTCGAGCGCGTGCGGGTACGGCGTGTCCCAGCCGGTGACGCGCTCGACCGGCGCCTCGAGCTGGTAGAAGCAGTGCTCCTGGACGAGCGAGACGAGCTCGGCGCCGAAGCCGCTCGTTCGCGTCGCCTCGTGGACGACGACGCAGCGGCCGGTCTTCTTGACCGACGCGACGACCGTCGCGAGGTCGAGCGGCCAGAGCGTGCGCAGGTCGACGATCTCGGCGTCGATGCCGGTCTCCTTCACCGCCGCCTCGCTGACGAACACCATCGTCCCGTACGTCAGCACGGTGACGTCGTTGCCGGGACGAAAGACGACCGCCGAGTCGAGCGGCACCGTGTAGTGGCCGTCGGGCACCTCGCCCATCGGGTGCGCCGCCCACGGCACGACGGGCTTGCCGTGATGGCCGTCGAACGGGCCGTTGTAGAGCCGCTTCGGCTCGAGGAAGATGACCGGGTCGTCGTTCTCGATCGACGCGATCAAGAGGCCCTTGGCGTCGTACGGGTTGCTCGGCATCACGGTGCGGATGCCGCACACGTGCGTGAAGAGCGCCTCCGGGCTCTGGCTGTGCGTCTGGCCGCCGTAGATGCCGCCGCCGCACGGCATGCGGATCGTGATCGGCGCGGTGAAGTCGCCCGCCGAGCGGTAGCGCAGCCGCGCCGCCTCGGAGACGATCTGGTCGGAGGCCGGATAGAAGTAGTCGGCGAACTGCACCTCGACGACGGGCCTGAGGCCATACGCCGCCATCCCGATCGCCGAGCCGACGATGCCGCCCTCGGAGATCGGCGCGTCGAACACGCGGGTCTTGCCGTACTTCGCCTGCAGCCCGTCGGTGACGCGAAAGACGCCGCCGAAGTAGCCGACGTCCTGGCCGTAGATGACGACGTTGTCGTCGCGGCCGAGCATGACGTCCATCGCCGAGCGCAGCGCCTGGATCATCGTCATGTTGGCCATCGCGCTCAGCTCTCCGCGCGCGCCTGGCGCAGCTGGTCGTGCAGGTGCGCGGGCATGTCCTCGTAGACGTCCTCGAACATCGACTCGAGCGGCGGCGCGTGGCCGTCGAGGAGCGAGCCGTACTTCGTCGCTTCCTTGAGCGCGGCGGCGACCTCGGCGTCGAGCTCCTTCACCGTCGCCTCGTGCTCGGCCTCGGACCACGCGCCGAGGGCGATCAGGTGCTGCTTGAGACGCGCGACCGGATCGCCGAGGGGGAAGTGCTTCGCCTCGTCGCCGGGGCGGTAGCGCGACGGGTCGTCGGACGTCGAGTGCGCGCCGGCGCGGTACGTGACCCATTCGATCAGCGTCGCGCCGAGGTTGGAGCGCGCGCGCTCGGCGGCCCACGCGGATGCGGCATAGACGGCGAGGAAGTCGTTGCCGTCGACGCGCAGGCTCGCGATGCCGCAGCCGACGCCGCGCGCCGCAAACGTCGTCTGCTCGCCGCCGGCGATCGACTGGTGCGTGGAGATCGCCCACTGGTTGTTGACGACGTTGAGGATCACCGGCGCGCGGTAGACGTGCGCGAAGGTGAGCGCGGTGTGGAAGTCGGACTCGGCCGTCGCGCCGTCGCCGATCCACGCCGACGCGATCCTGCTGTCGTTCTTGATCGCCGAGGCCATCGCCCAGCCGACCGCCTGGATGTACTGCGTCGCGAGGTTGCCCGAGATCGTGAAGAAGCCGGCGCGCTTGTACGAGTACATCACCGGCAGCTGTCGACCTTTCAGCGGATCGCGCTGGTTGCTGAGCAGCTGGCACATCAGCTCGACCATCGAGATGTCGTCGCGCGCGAGGAGCAGCCCCTGCTGGCGATAGGTCGGGAAGTTCATGTCGCCGGGCGCGAGCGCGAGCGCGTGCGCGACGGCGATCGCCTCCTCGCCGAGGCACTGCATGTAGAACGAGATCTTCTTCTGCCGCTGCGCGATCAGCATGCGGGCGTCGAACGCACGCGTCTTCAGCATCGCGCGCAGGCCGGCGCGCAGGCGATCGACGCCGAGCTCGGGCGCCCACGGCCCGACCGCGCGACCATCGTCGTCGAGGACGCGAACGAGCGTGTACGCGAGCTCGCTCGTCTCGCGCGGCAAGACGTCGACCGGCGGCCGCGGCACCGCGCCTGCGGCAGCGAGATAGAGGTACGAGAAGTCGGCCTCGTGGCCAGGTCGTCCGGTCGGCTCGGGGACGTGCAGACGCAGGGGGCCGGGGCTCACGGCGCGAGTGTGCCCCGCCGGTGCCTCGACGCAAGGGGACGAACGCGAGCCCCGTCGCCGCGCGCGGGCTCTCGCTGCGCGCCGCACAATCGTCGCCCTCGCTTCCTCTCGCTGCCATGCCGTCCACCATCGCACGCGCCCTCGGCCGTCCCGCGTTCGTCGGCGCGATTGCCGCGCTGCTCGCCCTCGCTCCCGCGCACGCCGCGCCCGTCGCCGCGGTGCAGGATCTCGCCCGCCAGCAGCAGCAGCCGCTGCTCGACACGCTGCGCGACCTCGTCTCGATCGAGTCCGGGAGCGGCGACAGCGAAGGTCTCGCGCAGCTCGCCGCGCTGATCGCCGAGCGCCTGCGCCAGCTCGGCGGCACGGTCGAGGTGCTGCCGCCGAGCGACGTCTTCCGCATGGACGACACGCCGGCGAAGACCGGCGCGATGGTGCGCGCCGAATGGCACGGCAGCGGCACCAGGAAGATCCTCCTCATCGCGCACATGGACACGGTCTACCTGCGCGGCATGCTGCGCAACCAGCCGTTCCGGATCGACCAGGCGAGCGGTCGCGCGTACGGGCTCGGCATCGCCGACGACAAGCAGGGCGTCGCGCTCATCCTGCACACGGTGGCGATGCTGAACCAGCTCGCCTTCACCGACTACGGCACGCTCACCGTGCTGATCAACGGCGACGAGGAGATCAGCTCGCCCGGGTCGCGCAGCACGATCACGCGCACCGCATCGACGCAGGACGCGGTGTTCTCGTTCGAGGGCGGCGGCAGCGACGGCGGCGTCCGGCTCGCGACGAGCGGCATCGCTTCGGCGACGCTCACCGTCGAAGGCAAGGCGTCGCACGCCGGCGCGGCACCCGAGCGAGGCGTCAACGCGCTCTACGAGCTCGCCCACCAGGTGCTGCAGCTGCGCGACCTGTCGCAGAGCGACAAGGGCCTGAAGCTGAACTGGACGGTCGCGCAGGCGGGGACGAACCGCAACGTCATCCCGGCGCGCGCGACCGCGCAGGCCGACGCGCGCGCGCTGCGCGTCGCCGACTTCGAGCAGCTGCAGGCGAGGCTCCAGGAGCGCGTTCGCAACCAGCTGATCGCCGACGCCAAGGTGCAACTGAAGTTCGAGGTGCGGCGGCCGCCGCTCGAGGCGACGCCGGCGTCGCGCGCGCTCGCGGCGCGCGCCAGGGCGATCTACGACGAGCTCGGCCTGCCGATGACGGTCGCCGACGTCGCGACCGGCGGCGGCACCGACGCCGCGTTCGCCGCGCTGCAGACCAAAGGCGCCGTCGTCGAGGGCTTCGGCCTGGTCGGATTCGGCGCCCACTCGAACGACGCCGAATACGTGCGGCTCGATTCGATCGCGCCGCGGCTCTACCTCGCGGCGCGCCTCGTCATGGACGTCGCGCAGGACAAGGTGAAGTAGGCCCGCGCCCGAACGTCGCGCCGGCCGTTGCGCGGCATCGCGCGCCGGGCCAGCGGCTCACGTCGGCGGCCTGATCGTCGCGGCCGGCCCGCCGCGGCCGATCGTCCTCCACGCCAGCGCGCACGCCGCGAGCGCGCACACGATCACCGCTCCGGACGGCAGGTCGAACAGCGCCGACAGCGCGAGCCCGAGCGCGTAGCCGACGACGCCGATCGCGTACGCGACGACGAGCCGCCGGCGCGGCATCGCGGCGGTCGCGAGCGCCGGCACGATCAGGCTCGAGAAGACGAGGTAGACGCCCACCAGCTGCACCGACGCCGTCACCGCGACCGCGAATGCGCCGTAGAAGCCGAAGCGCCCGAGGCGCTCGGTCCAGCCCGACGCGATCGCGCCGAGCAGCACGACCGAGAGGGCGGCGAGCCACGCGAGCTGCGTCGTGTTCACCCACAGGATCTGGCCGACGAGGAGGTCCTTCAGGTGCTCGCCGCCGTGCGGGTTGCCGGCAAGCAGCAACAGGCCGATGCACGCGGCGAGCACGAAGAGCACGCCGATCAGCGCCTCCTGCTGCTGCGCCGCGCGCCGCTCGGTCCACGTCAGCAACCAGGCGCCGAGCAGCGCGGCAGTGACGGCGGCGCCCTGCACCGCGAGGCCGTGCTCGGCGACGCCGAGCGCGTCGGCGGCGATCACGCCGAGCCCGGCGATCTGCGCGATCGCGAGATCGATGAAGACGATGCCGCGATCGAGCACCTGCATGCCGAGCGGCACGTGCGTCGCGAGGACGAGCAGCCCCGCGATCAGCGCCGGGCCGAGGACGACCCAGTCGAGCGCGCTCCAGTTCACGGCTTCGCGCCCGCGCCCGCGAGCAGTCCCGAGACCGTGTCGTCGAAGAGGCCGAAGAGATCCTTCGCGGCGTCGCTGCCGCCGACCGTGAACGGCACCTTGACCATCGCGATGCCGGCGTTCTTCGCGATCCATTCGGAAGGACGCGGGTCCTGGTACGCGGCGTAGAGGACCATCTTCGCCGGCGTCGCCTTCAGCGTCGCGAGCACGCCCTGCAAGTGCGCGGCGCTCGGCTCGACGCCGGGCTTGGGCTCGAGCACCGCGACCTCCTTCATGCCGAGCCAGTCGTAGAGATAGACGAACCCCTTGTGCTGCGAGACGACCGCCACCCCGCGCAGCGGCGCCGCCTGTGCGCTCCAGCGCGCGATCGCCGCCTGCCACTTCTTCGCGAAGTCGGCGTGCAGCTGCGCGTACTGGGCAGCGTTGGCCGCGTCGATCTGCTGCAGCCGCGTCGAGAGGGCGTCGGCGACGAGCGCGACGTTGCGCGGATCGGTCTGGATGTGCGGGTTGCCCGCGGCATGGACGTCGCCCTGCGAGCGATCGAGCTGGGTCGGCACCTCGAGCTTGCGCACATAGTCGGCGGCGGCGAAGTTGCCCGGCTGCCCGGGCTGCACCTTCGCGTTGCCCGACTGCTGCAGCAAGATGGGCAGCCAGCCGATCTCGAGCTCGGCGCCGGTGCACGCGACGAGATCGGCGTTGCGCGCACGCGAGATCAGGCTCGGCTTGGCCTGGATCTGGTGCGGGTCCTGCAGCGCGCTGGTCGCGACTGAGACGTCGACGAGCTTGCCGCCGAGCTCCTGCGCGAGCGCGCCCCACTCGGGCTCGCAGGCGAGGATGCGCAGCGCCGCGTGCGCCGGGGCGAACGCGAGCGAAAGGAGCGCGGCGGCGGCGAGCGCCGGCCAGCGATGGAGAAGCGATCGATTCATGGTCTGCTTTCGAAACGGGATCAATAGATGTGCGCGCCGTGCGCGCCGAGGCTCATCTGGTACTGCACGAACCACTGCGTGTCGGCGCCGCCTTCGCGGGCGCGATCGCGCGCGAGCTGCACGCGCACGCGCGAGAACTCGCTCGGATTGAAGTCGACCATCAGCGAGTCCTTGCGCGAGCGATCGGTCGGCAGCGCGATCAGGCCGTTGTTGACGCCGTAGTCGGGCGTGCCGGGGTCGATGCCCTCGGCGCGCACGCCGACGCGCCAGCGCGGCATGAACTGGTAGACGCCCTGCAGGTACCAGCCCGACTGCCGCACCGAATACGTCGACGCGAGATTGGCGCCGCCGACGTCGTGGACGAGGTCGCCCTGCCGCGTGCTCTGCAGGACCTCGCCCTGCAGCTTGAAGTTGGTGCGGGTCGCGTTGCCGTTCGGCGCCCACTTCCAGACGGCGTCGGCGATCCAGACGCGCGTGCTGCCGCTGAACGACTGCGCGAAGCGATTGCCCGCAGCGTCGGTCGCGACCAGGCCCTGGTCGCTCGCCTTGGCGTCGAGCATCGAGACCCCGGCGCGCCAGTTGTGGCTCGCGCCGATGTCGCCGCCGGTGTGCGCAGTGAGCGCGACCATGCCCGGGCCGTTGCGGCTGCCGTCGCTGCCCGGATACGTTCGCCCGCGGCCGACCTCGGCGCCGAGCTCGACGTACTGGTCGATCGGCGGCAGCCAGTTGAGCTGCACGCCGTCGTCGCCGTACTGCGAGCCGAGCATCGCCTGGTACGCGAGCGGCGCGTCGACGAAGTCCCAAGTGTGCGAATGCTGCGGATTGAGATAGCCGATTCCCGAGAAGAAGCGGCCGGCCTTGAGCGACAGGCCGCTGCCGAGCGAGGTCGTCTGCACGAACGCTTCCTCGATCGAGACCGTGTTGTCGGGCTCGAACGCGATCGCCGCCGCGCCGCGCAGCCACGGGTCGATGTTCGCGGCGAGCCCGAGCTCGGTCTCGGCGAGGCTGAAGCCGCGCGTGCCGGGACCGATCTGCGCATCGGCCGGCAGCGGGAAGCCGCGCAGCGCGTAGCTCGACGGATCGTGCGTCGTGTGCGCATAGAGGCCCGAGAGGATGAGCGAGACCGCGGGGTTGAACGCGTTCGCGCCGCCGCCCGCCGCAGCGGTCGCGACCGGCGACGCGGTCG
>JASLGD010000447.1 GCA_030150305.1 Caldimonas sp.
ATCGGGACGGCAGGGCGCCCAGTTTTTCGGAAGTAAAGGAGGAGGGCCGGCCGTTCAGGCCCGGCCCGGGGGACATGGAGCAAAACAGGGCGCCCAGCCGTCACGATCCCGTGCGCCACGATTCGCGATCAAACGTCCAGCACGGCCTCGAAATACGGAATACAAGAGTGGCGCTCAGCGGGTACTGTTCGTCGCCGGCTTGCCGCCCGCGAACGACGGCGCTTGCCGCGCCGGCTGGAATGCCGCGGGTTCGGCGCGCCGAGTCGCGTAGTCGACGCCGCTGAGCGTTGCGAGGATCGCGAGCGTCGCGAGCGCCGTCGCCGCGACGATGCGCACGGTCGCCGACGACGTCCGCAGGCGCATGAAGAGCCAGAGCACGATCGCCGACTTGACGAACGCGATCGCGAGCCCTGCTGCCGCGTTGCCGGCGCCGAGGTCGAGGTACGCGCTGCCGAGGCTCGCCAGCATCAGCGCCAGCAACACCACCCAGGCGATCGCGAACACGCGTGCCTGCGAGCGGAGCTGCGGCGTCTGCTTCATGGGTGTCGCTCGACGAGATAGAGGAGCGGATAGAGGAGGATCCAGATCACGTCGACGAAGTGCCAGTAGAGCGCCATCGTGTCGATGCGGCCGGGCGTCGGCCAGGACCTCCTCGTGCCGGTCGCCCACGCGAACGCACCCACGCCGACGATGCCGATCGTCAGGTGCACCGCGTGCAGCCCGGTCATCACGAAGTAGAGGACCCAGAACAGCTCGGCGCCCGGCGTGTCGGCGAGCGCGAAGCCGGCGAGCGGGAACAGGTGCTCGCTCCACTCGTGCGCGTACTCGACTCCCTTCAGCACGACGAAGACGACGCCGAGCGCCGCCGTCGCCCACAGAGCGCGCGCCGTCCAGCGGCGATCGCCGGGAGCTTCGGCGCAAGCGACCGCGAACGCGACGATCGCGCTGCTCGTCAGCAGCACGGCGGTGTTGACCGTGCCGATGACGACCTCGGTGTGGCGGCTCGCGACCGCGAAGCCGTGCGGCCAGTGCGTCCGGCCGTACGCGTAGGCGACGAACAGGCCGCCGAAGAAGAGCAGCTCGGTGCCGAGGAAGATCCACATTCCGAGCTGTGCGATGCGCGGCGCGCCCTCGGCGTCCGGCGACATCGAGACGGGCGGTGCGATCGCGCTCATGTCGATGCGCTGCGCCTCGCGCCGGCGGCGCGCGCCGGCTCGGCCCCGGTCGGCGTCGCGTAGTCGTAGGCGCGCTCGGGGACGATCGGCGGCCGGTCGAAGTTGTGCGTCGGCGGCGGCGATCGCGTCTGCCATTCGAGGCCGAGCGCGGCGAACGGATTGGCGCTCGCGCGGCACGCGGAGCGCAGCGACGACGCGAGATAGAAGATCGGCAGCAGATAGCCGATCGCGAGCACCACCGCGCCCGCCGACGACGCCATGTGCAACTGGTGGAACTCCGGCGGATACGCGTGGTAGCGGCGCGGCATGCCGCGCAGGCCGAGCAGGAACTGCGGGAAGAACGTGAGGTTGAAGCCGACGAAGATCAGCACGGCGGCGATCCGGCCCCAGAGCTCGGGATACATGCGGCCGGTCGCCTTCGGCCACCAGAAGTGGAGCGCGCCGAAGTACGCCATCACCGATCCTCCGACCATGATGTAGTGGAAGTGGGCGACGACGAAGTAGGTGTCGGTGAGGTGGACGTCGAGCGCGAGCGAGGCGACGAAGAGGCCGGTGAGTCCGCCGATCGTGAACAGGCCGACGAAGCCGAGCGCGTAGAGCATCGGCGCATCGAAGCGGATCGAGCCCTTGTAGAGCGTCGCCGTCCAGTTGAAGACCTTGATCGCCGACGGCACCGCGACCAGAAAGCTGAGCAGCGAGAAGACGAGGCTCGCGGCGAGCGACTGGCCGCTCACGAACATGTGGTGGCCCCAGACGAGAAAGCCGACGCTCGCGATGCCGAGGATCGCGTACGCCATGAAGCGGTAGCCGAAGATGCGCTTCCTCGCGAAGCAGGGCACGATCTCGCTGACGACGCCCATCGCCGGCAGCACCATGATGTAGACCGCCGGGTGCGAGTAGAACCAGAACAGGTGCTGGAAGAGCAGCGGGTCGCCGCCGTGCGCCGGGTCGAAGATGCCGAGCTCGAGCAGCCGCTCGGCGATGACGAGGAGCGTCGTGATCGCGAGCACCGGCGTCGCCAGCACGAGGATGATGCTCGTCGCGTAGATCGCCCAGACGAAGAGCGGCAACTTGAACCAGCCGAGCCCGGGCGCGCGCAGCGTGTGCACCGTGACGATGAAGTTGAGCCCGGTGAGGATCGACGAGAAGCCGACCACGAAGACGCCGACCAGCGTCAGCGCGACCCAGCTGTTCGAGAACATCGTCGCGTACGGCGCGTAGAACGTCCAGCCGGTGTCGACGCCGCCGAGCGCGAGCGCGGCGAGCACGATCGCGCCGCCGAGGAGGTAGAGGTACCAGCTCGTCAGGTTGAGGCGCGGGAACGCGAGGTCGCTGGCGCCGATCATCAGCGGCACGAGGAAGTTGCCCATCACCGACGGAATCGACGGGATCAGGAACAGCCAGACCATGATCACGCCGTGGGCGGTGAAGAGCTTGTTGTAGGTGTCGTGCGAGACGAGGTCGCCGGCCGGAGTCGCGAGCTCGAGCCGGATCAACGTCGCGGCGAGGCCGCCGATGAAGAAGAACACGGTGATCGAGATGGCATAGAGGATCGCGATCCGCTTGTGGTCGTGCGTCGTCAGCCACGAGCGCAGCGTGTGGCCGTCGTCGAGGTAGCTCGGCGAAGGCGCGGGCGCCGGCGGCTCGGCGCCGGGCGGCAGCGCGATGGCGTCGGCGACGCTGCTCATGGCCGTGCGCCTCGCTCGCCGCCCGCCGGCGGCGATCCGGTCGAGCGCAGGTACGCGATCAGCGCCTCGACGTCCTCCTCGCTCACCTGGCCAGCGAACGACGGCATCACCGGAGCGAAGCCGGCGACGACGTCCTTCCTCGGCAGCAGGATCGAGTCGCGCACGTAGTTCTCGTCGGCGACGATCGTGCGGCCGTCCTGCAGGTGGACGGTGCGGCCGAGGATGCCGTCGAGCGAAGGCGCGTGCACCGTCGACGTCGGCTCGTGGCAGCCGCTGCAGCCGAGCGAGCGGAAGAGCGCGAAGCCGTACTGCGCCAGGCTCGGCTGCTCGCTGCCGCTGCCGAGCCAGCGCGCGTAGTCGGCGGGCGGCATGACGACGATGCGGCCGAGCATCTGCGAGTGGTCGGTGCCGCAGTACTCGGCGCAGAAGAGGCGGTAGTCGCCGAGCTTGGTCGCCGTGAACCAGAGGCCGGTGTAGCGTCCGGGGACGACGTCCTGCTTGAGGCGGAACGCGGGGACGAAGAAGCTGTGGATCGCGTCCTGCGAGGTCATCAGCAGCCGCACCGGCTGGCCGAGCGGGACGTGCAGCTCGTTGATCTCGCGGTGGCCGTTGCGATGCTGCAGCTTCCACATCCACTGCTTGGCGACGACGTACACCGGCAGCGCATCCGCGGGCGGCCGGTAGAGCTCGATGAAGTCGTGCGCCGCCCAGACGAAGAGAACGATGAAGATGGCGAGCGGCGTCGCCGTCCACGCGATCTCGATCGCACGCGTGCGCCGCGGACCCGGCGCGCCGCGGCCGGCCCCGGCTCGGTAGCGGATCGAGAACGCGACGATCGCGATGCAGACGCCGAGCGCGACCGTGCCGCAGAGCAGGGTCATCGCGCCGAAGAGCAGGTCCCAGCGCGGCGCGATGCTCGAAGCGCCGCCGAGCCAGGCGACGCCGGCATCGTGCGCGACCGTGGCGATGCCGTTCACCGCGCGCTCCTTCGCGCGCTGTCGCCGTCGCGGCGCCGCCAGCACCACGCCGCGAGCGCGACCACGATCGTCAGGCTGACGAAGCGGGTCGCGTCGAGCACTGCGCGGCTGTGGCGGTCGAGCGCGAGATCGAGATGCGCGCAGAGCAGCGCGATGCGGTCGCTGAGCGCGCCGCTGCGCTCGGCGCGCGCGTCGGCGAGGGCGTCGTCGAGCTCGCCGGGCGCGAAGCGCACTCCCATCAGATAGCGCGAGATGCGACCGCGCGGCGTCGCGACGATGAGTGCCGCCGGGTGCTCGAAGCGCGCAGCGTCGGGCAGATCGTCGCCGGCGCGGATGCGGTAGCCGGCCGCGGCGAGCACGCGGTCGATCGCGGCCGCGTCGCCGCTCAGCAGGTGCAGCTCGGGCAGCGGCGCGTGCGGCTCGGCGGCGCCGCGCAGGAACGCGGCGTACGCGAGGTCGGTGTCGCGGCGCGCGCGCGCCGTCGCCGGAGTGTCGGCGGGGTCGATGCTGACGGCGACGATCCGCGCATCGCGCGCGCTCGCGCCCGCAGCATGGACCGCCTCGAGGACGCCGTGCATCAGCAGCCCGCACAGCTGCGGGCACGTGTAGTAGCCGGGGACGAGGAGGACCGGCCGGCTGTCGACGAAGAAGTCGGCGAGCGCGACGCTGCGGCCGTCGGCGTCGAGCCAGCGCGAGTCGAGCGGCAGCGCGCCGCCGACGTTCTGCGTCAGCGAGACCGCGGCACGGCCGTTCGCCTGTTCGACCGGCGTGGCGCGCGCTCGCGCGAGCGGGAACGCGCACACGAGCGCGAGTGCGCAGGCGAGCGCGAGCGAGCGCAGCACCTCGAGGCGGCGAGCGACCGTCATCGCGTGCTCCCGGTGTCGCTCGTCGAATCCATCGTCGATGCGGACGCCGGCGCGGCCGGCGTCGCGAGCGCGGCGCCGCCGCCTTCGCGCGCCTGATCGACGAGCAAGCGCATCGCCGTCGCGATCGGGATCCGCACGATGCCGTGCGCGTCGTCGACCCAGCCGCTCGTCGTCAGGATGCGCGACTTCGCGGCGCGCTCGGCGCCGAGCTCGGGCTGGGGCGCGCTCTGCAGCGCCGGGCCGTCGACGACGAGCGCGTACGGCAGCGGCAGCCGGTCGGCGCCGGGCGACACGCGCCAGACGTGCAGCAGGAGGAACACGGCGCAGACGACGACGGCGATCGTCGCGGCGATCGCGAAGCCCGTCCACGCGACCGCGCGGACGTCGACGTCACGCCTCGGCACGGCGCACCTCCGTCGCGTCGTGCGAAGCTGCCGCCTCGTCGGAGTCGCGGCGCGCGACGGCCGCCACCCCGCTGAAGAGGAGCAGTGCCATCCCTGCGATCGCGATCGGCGCGAGCCACCAGCCGTTCGGATCGTGCGGCGCGACCGACGGCAGCACGGTCCAGACGACGTCGAGCGCGCTCGACGCGAGCAGCAGCAACGCGACGACGTGCAGGCGCGACGGCCGGTCCTTGACCGACCGGTACAGCAGCGCGAGGAACGGAATCGCGAGCTGGCCGGCGACGAGCGCGAGGCCGATCGCGACCCAGCCGGTTTGCAGGCGCGGCACGTACCACGCGATCTCGCGCGGCAGGTCCTCGGCCCAGATGATGAGGAACTGCATGAACGCGAGGTACGCCCACGTCATCACCCACATCAGCAGCAGGTTGCCGAGGTCGCGCGAGAGTGGCGGCTGCCCGATCGCGCGCTCGCCCGGCGGGATCGAGATCCGCGCCGGCCACGCGACGGCGAACGCCGCGCCGGCGAGCGCCTGGTTCGAAACGACCACGAGCCCGAACGCCGTGCTGTACCAATGCGGCATCAGCGACATCAGGAAGTCGACCGCGGCGAGCGAGGTCACGACGGTGCACACGATCAGCGACACCGCGGCGCGGCCGCCGCTTTGCAGCGAGCGCGCGCGCGTCGACCACCACCAGACGAGCGCGTACGCGACGACGCGGACGACGAAGAACGGAACGCTCAGCCACGCGTGCGCGAACGCCGGCCGGGCGATGCCTGCGAGCGCCTCGCCGGGGTCCGCGGCCCACGGGTAGAGCACGCGCACGCCGAAGACGATCGGCAGCCCGAGCAGCAGCAGCCACGGCAGGCGACGGCCGAGCGCCAACGCGACCGGCGCGATCGCGGTGCCCCAGTCGCCGCCGCTCAGGCGATGCATCCAGGCGTTGACGAACGCGCCGAGGACGACGCCGAGGCACCACCACCACGCCGACAGCCACGCCGCGAGGAACATCGGCGCGTCGATCCACGCGCCGACGATCGCGACGACGAGCAGCGCGATCGCGACCGAGCGCGGGCGGGACAGCTTCATCGCGTGCTCGCTGGCGATGACGCCGCGGTCACGTTCGCCGGCGCCGAAGGCGGAGACGCCGGTTGCGAGGCGATCGGCGAAGACGCCGCCGACCGCGCCGGCAGCGCCGCCGCGAGCTCGGCCTGGAGCGGCGCGGGCAGTCGCGCGAGCTCGGCGTGCTGGCTGAGCTGCAGGGCGCGGATGTAGGCGACGATCGCCCAGCGGTCCTCGGGCGCGACGCGGTCGGCGTACGAGTACATGACTCCGTAGCCGTTCGTGATGACGTCGAAGAAGTGGCGGTCGGGGGCGCTTCGCAGCCTCGCCTCGTGGTACGACGGCGGCCGCGGGAAGCCGCGCCGGACGACCGTGCCGTCGCCGTCGCCGACCACGCTGTGGCAAGGCGAGCAGACGATCTCGAAGCGCTCGCGGCCGCGCTCGAGCCGCGCCATCGTCGGCGCTCCGGCCGACGACGCAGCATACGCGGCTGCGCGCGCTTCGTCGGCGCGTTCGCCGCGCCGACCGCTCGACGTCATCGCGAGCGTGCCGCGCGCCATCGCGACGCTGCCGGGCGGCGGCGGTCGTGACGCGCGGCCGTCGTCGAAGAGCGTGCTCCGCTCGTTCGGGTCGAAGCGCGGCTGCCGGTACATGTCCTGCATCTCGCGCTCGCACGACGCGAGCGCGACGCAGCCGGCGAGCGCGAGCGCGACGCGCAGCGCGCGGCTCATCGCGGCACCTCGGCGCGGCGCAACGGCTTCAGCTCGTCGAGCAGCCGCTCGGCGGCGGCGCGATCGAAGCCCGGCTCGTCGGCGCGCAGGCAGAGGAAGAAGCGGTTGCGCGTCGCGAGCTCGAAGTCGGGCGCGTCGGCGATGGGATGGCGCAGCCGCGGCAGGCCGCTCGCGAGCAGCATCGCGAGCACCGCGGCGATGGCGCCGCCGAGCACGGCGAGCTCGAACGTCACCGGCATGAACATCGGCCAGCTGTTGAAGGGGCGCCCGGCGATGTCGATCGGATAGTCGATCGACGCCGCGTACCACTGCATGAAGTAGCCTCCCGACCCGCCGAGGAGCGCGCCGCAGAAGGTGAAGAAGGGCACGCGGTCGTGCTCGAAGCCGAGCGCCTCGGCGAGGCCGTCGACGTCGAACGGCGTGTATGCCTCGACGCGGCGATGGCCCGCCGCGTGCACGCGCCGCGCCGCCGCGATCAGATCGTCGGCGGTCGCGAACTCGGCGAGCAGGCCGTAGAGGCGGGGCGCGGTCACTTCGCCTCCTCGACGCTCTCGCGCGCGAGCGCGCGCATCTCCGAGATCGAGATCGACGGCAGCACGCGGATGAAGATCAGGAACAGCCACGCGAAGCAGCAGATCGACCCGATCAGGAAGATCCAGTCCCACACCGTCGGAACGAAGAGCCCCCAGGCCGACGGCATGAAGTCGCGGTGCAGGCTCTGGACGACGATCGTCACCCGCTCCATCCACATGCCGAGGTTGACGACGAGGCTGAGCAGGAAGAGGAGGAGGGCGTTGCGCCGCGCGCGCCGGAACCAGAGCAGCTGCGGGCAGACGACGTTGAAGAAGAGCATCGACCAGTAGACCGGCGCGTACGCGCCGACCCAGCGGTCGACCGTCATCGCGATCTCGAACTCGTCGCCGCTGTAGAACGCGGTGAAGGTCTCGGCGAGGTAGCCGTAGGCGAGCAGCGTCCCGGTCGCGAGCATCACCTTGGCGGCGTGGTCGAGGTGGACGTCGGTGATGAAGTCGTAGAGCTTGAACGCGCGACGCAGCGGGATCGCGAGCGTCAGCACCATCGCGAACCCCGAGAAGAGCGCGCCGGCGACGAAGTACGGCGGGAAGATCGTCGAGTGGTAGCCCGGCGTGTTGCCGATCGCGAAGTCGAGCGAGACGACCGAGTGCACCGAGACCACGAGCGGCGTCGCGAGTCCCGCGATCAGCAGGTACGCCGAGCGATGCCGCGCCCAGTGCCGCGCCTCGCCGGTCCAGCCGAGCGCGCCGAGGCCGAACGCGATCTGCTTCCAGCGGCTCGCGGCGCGGTCGCGCAGCGTCGCGAGGTCGGGCAGCAGGCCCATGTACCAGAACAGGAACGAGACGATGATGTAGGTGCCGATCGCGAAGAAATCCCACACCAAGGGGCTGCGCCACTGCGGCCAGAGGTTCATCCGGTTCGGGTACGGCGCGATCCAGTAGAGGAACCACGGCCGGCCGAGGTGGAGGATCGGAAAGAGTCCCGCCATCCCCGCGGCGAACAGCGTCATCGCCTCGGCGAAGCGGTTGATCGACGTGCGCCAGCGTTGCCTGAGCAGCAGCAGGATCGCCGAGATGAACGTGCCGGCGTGTCCGATCCCGATCCACCAGACGCAGTTGGCGATCGCGAAGCCCCACGCGACCGGGATGTTGATGCCCCAGATGCCGACGCCTCGCACGAAGAGGTACGCCATCGCCGCGAGGAAGACGACCGTCGCTGCGGTCGTCGCGAAGAACGCCGAGCGCCAGCCCCAGCCGGGCGGTCGCGTCAGGACGATGTCGGCGATCTTGTCGCCGATGCCGGAGTAGCTCCAGCCGGCGCGGAGGACGCCGATGTCGCGCGAGATCGGAGGCGCGGAAGGCATGGTCAGCCGCGCTTCGCTCAGGTCTTCGGCACGATGCGCGCGAGGTACGTCGTCCGCGGCCGCGTGTTGAGCTCGCCGAGCAGCGCGTAGTGGCGCGGCGACGTCTTGGCGCGCACGACGTCGCTCTGCGCGTCGCGCAGGTCGCCGAAGCGGATCGCGCGCGTCGGGCAGACCGCCTGACAGGCGGTGACGACGTCGCCGTCGGCGAGCGGCTCGCCGGTCGCCTCGGCGTGCTGGCGGGCGCGGGCGATGCGCTGCAGGCAGTACGTGCACTTTTCCATCACGCCGCGCTGGCGCACCGTGACGTCGGGATTGCGCTGACCCTTCAGCGACTCGGTGTCCCAGTCGCCGAACTGCAGGAAGTTGAAGCGCCGGACCTTGTACGGGCAGTTGTTCGAGCAGAAGCGCGTGCCGACGCAGCGGTTGTAGACCTGCACGTTGAGGCCTTCGCTGTCGTGCACCGTCGCGCCGACGGGGCAGACGAGCTCGCACGGCGCGCGCTCGCAGTGCATGCACGGGACCGGCTGGAAGATGCTGCCGGCGACGTCGGCCGTCTCGTAGCGGTCGACCCGGATCCAGTGCATCGCGCGTCCCTTCGCGACCTGGTCCTTGCCGACGACCGGGATGTTGTTCTCGGCCTGGCACGCGATCGTGCAGGCGTTGCAGCCGATGCACGCGTCGAGGTCGATCGCCATCGCCCACGCGTGCTCGGGGCTGGCGAAGCGCGGATAGAGCGACGCGTGCTCGAGCCCGGGGTCGGCGATGCGCTCGCCGGGCGCGACGGTGCGCGCGAGGTCGCGGCCCTGCTGCGACAGCTCGTGCTGCCGCACGGCGAAGTCGTGGCGCTCGCGCAATCGCTCGATGCGCACGCGCGCCGTCGCTGCGTCGGACGGCCGCACGCGGTACGCATCGAAGCCGACGCCGTCGCCGACCCGGCCGACGTCGCGCCGGCCGTAGCCGAGCGGCAGCGTCAGCGCGCCTTCGGCGTGCGCCGACGTCACCCACACCGGCGCCTCGAGCGAGCGGCCGGCGATCGTCGCGCGCACGACGTCGCCGCTGTGCAGGCGGTGCTTCTCGGCGGTCGCCGGACCGAGCAGCACCGCGTTGTCCCACGTCAGCTTGGTGTGCGGACGCGGCAGCTCCTGCAGCCACGCGTTGTTGGCGAAGCGGCCGTCGAACGTCTTGGGATCGACGGCGAAGGCGATCTCCATCCCGGTCCCCTCGTGGGCCAGGAGCGGCGCCGCGGCCTGGGCCAGCGCCGCGGAGTTGACGCTGAGGCCGGCCTCGGCGACCGAACCGGTGTTGGGCACCACGCCGTCAGCCAGCCAGCGCTCCCAGAACCCGGCGAAGCTGCCCGACTGGTTGCCGGGGAGCTTGCCCATGCTCCCCCAGTACTTCTGAA
>JASLGD010000481.1 GCA_030150305.1 Caldimonas sp.
ACCTGGCCTTCGGCAGTTTGGCGGCCATCATCTCGGCACGTGTAACCGGCAAGGGTCAGGTGGTCGACGCCGCGATGACCGACGGAGCGGCTTCCCTGATGACGAACTTCTATGGCAACCATGCCGGAGGCCTGAACGTGCCGCAGCGCGGCGCCAACATCGTCGACTCGGGTGCGCCCTACTACGACGCCTATGAATGCGCCGACGGCCGATACGTCGCGGTTGGCGCGATCGAAGCACGATTCCGAGAAGAGCTGTTGGCGAAGCTCGGGCTGGGAAGCTGCGGAATCACAGGCGACGAACGCGCGGATTGGCCGAAGCTGCGCGAAATGATCTCGAACACCATCAAGACCCGCACCAGAGACGAATGGGCGACGATCTTCGCGCAGAGCGACGCCTGCTTCAGCCCGGTACTTTCCATGGCTGAGGCACCTTTGCACCCGCATAACCTGGCTCGCGGCACCTTCTTTGAGGACGACGCGGGCATCGTCCAAGCGAAGCCAGCTCCGCGCTTCAGCGAAACCCCGACCGCCCTCCCCAAGCCGCCCCGGCCCACGGACGAGGACGCGACCGTCGCGCTACTGAACTGGGGTGTAGACGCGCAGACCATCGAGCGGTGGAGGCGCGATCTGGTGGTCGGGTTCACGGGCATATAGTTTGCATGCCGGCCAGCAAGCCGATGCCACCTCCGAAATCTATGCCCGCCAAATTGAAAAGTGTCGCACCGACCGGATCGATCGCGCGCGAAGCTCCCCGCAAAGTCGCCACCAAGCGAGTCGAGCCGATCGTCACCCGTACGCAGAGTGAGAGGCGCGAGGAGTCCGATGCCCGGATGATCCGCGCCGGCATGAAGCTGATCGCAAAGAACGGTGTCTCCGGGACGACCTTGGCCGACATCGGCATGGCGGCTGGTTACAGTCGCGGCCTACCGATCTATGCCTTCGGAACCAAGGACGGATTTCTTGTTGCCTTGCTCCGATCGATGGAGGTCTGGTTTGAAAAGCACCTCCACAAGCAACTCGAGGGCAAAACCGGACTTGAAGCCCTGCGGGCCCGGATCAAGACCCACTTTTTCAGCCTGCGGCGCGATCCGATTGCGATCGCCGCTCTGTTTTCCATCTTCACTGAATCGTTTTTTGGCAATGCGAGCTTGAAGGTAGAGGTCGAGCGCTTTGTCGGGCAATGGCGCCGCGGGTTTGCTCGCCACCTCGAAGAGGCGTATCGAGCCGGCGAGATCTCCAAGATCGATTTCGAGAGGCATGGAGCCATCTACGTCAGCCTCGTGCGGGGCATGAGTCTCGAATACTTGATGAATGACCGCAAGCTCGATATCGACGGGTTCGAGGACACCATCATGAGCTTCATCGATCACTCGCTCGGCGTGGCATGAGGGTTGGAGGGATACGCACGCCAAACGCGGCGGCCGCCAGAAAGGCCACGCGAGTCGCGTCGACGCCGGACAGGGCTCCGACGCCTGCGCAAGTGCATCCCATCTGGCGCGGCATTCAGCGAGAACGCGTAGGTTGGACCGGCGCGTGGGCAGGCGTCGACGCGCGAGCGAACGTGAGCGACCTGCTCCCCGAAGCCGCTCGTCTCACGCGGTCGCGCGGAGAGAGTGCAATCGCACCTTCTACTCGGAGCTGAGAGCCCGATTGTTGAACGCGTTCGCCGCCGGAGAGCAAGACCCCACGTTCGATGCAGGACGGCGCGCCATGGATCGCGAGCGCGGTACCCGACTCCTGCAAGTTCGCTACGTGGTCGTGAAGAAAGCCGGCCGCGTCCCACTGAGCCGTTATGTGCCCTTTAGCTCAGCAAGACGTCCAATCCTGCTTCGGGGATATAGCGTTTGTCCCGGATCGCCAGTCGGGTCGGGCCGGGCATTGCACGGTGAGACACAGGATGAAAGACGTCGCCGGGAAAGCACAACAGTGTGGCAGTGGAGGTTACATGCACCGCTGGCTGCACTAGAAACGGAGGCCGGCGTGCCGCTTCCTCGAGGGCGGCCGCGACATCGGGGAACCGCGCAAGGTGATTCAGCGTCATGATCTGCGTGGGTGCCAGCTGAATGGCATTGTCGACATATCGCTGCAGCGCCGCGCGTGGACATAGCCAAACGGACTCGGTCGTCTCTCGGCCGTCATGTCGACCGATCACCCCTCGCGGGGCCCTGGCGATAAAAAACCGCGCATCGAAGCGCTTGACCCGCACGCCGACAGGCGTGATCCATCGTGACCACGGAACCAGCTCCGAGACGGCCAAAGAGACGCCGAGCGCAGCAATAGATCCGGCGAACGAATCGCCGATCCGCAGGCGCGACCTGACACTTTCACCGATCGACGGATCGTGAACATGGGCGAGCAGCACGCCGCATTCTTCGCAGGCTTCTCGGATTGCTGCGACGAATAGCCCGGCCGCCGTTGTCGAATCACATGTCTCTTCAGCCAGTCGCCGCTGCAAGCTGTCGGGAGACTCGTCCAACAGCGAAGTGTCGAAGCATGCATCCGCAGCATCGAGCTTGCCCCCTGGGAACACGAACGCCTCACCGAAAGCATCGGAAAGTCCGTGACGCTTCAGGAGCAGGATTTCCGGCCCTGTCGTGCTGTCGCGCAGCAAGATAAGACTCGCTGCGGCGCGTGGCTCGCTCGCCGAACTTGGACCTTGAATCATGGCCGACTCACCGCCTTGTCTCACCAGGCCCCGCAGCGGAGGCGACCGTCCCGCACGCTGCTCGTTCGAGGGCGGGGCGGACCAGAGTCGATCGAGCGTTTTCGACGTACATGTATTCGCCTGTGACAAACATCGCAATGTGACGGAGCGTCCACATTTCTGAGATCGCGCGCGGCGCCGGGCACGCTGGACCCTCTCGACAAGCCGTGGCCGGCGGTTTGCCGATCTCGGGGATCCGAGGGACCTTCGCTGCGCAGGCACCAGCGCTTTCAGGTCAGCGGTATTTGGCCAGCTCCATTTTGCCGAGCTGGGCGCGGTGGACTTCGTCGGGGCCGTCGGCGAGTCGGAGCAGCCGGGCCGTTGCGTAGGCAGACGCCAGACCGACGTCGTTGTTGGTGCCGCCGCCGCCGTAGGCCTGGATCGCCCAGTCGATCACCTTGCACGCCATGTTCGGCACCGCGACCTTGATCATCGCAATCTCGGCCTTGGCGACCTTGTTGCCGACCATGTCCATGCGCTCGGCGGCGTTCAGGGTCAGCAATCTCGCCTGCTCGATCAGGATCCGCGACTCGGCGATTCGCTCGATCGTCACACCCTGCTGGGCGATCGGCTTGCCAAAGGCAACGCGCGAGAGCGTTCGCGTGCACATGATCTCGAGCATGCGCTCGGCCAGCCCAATCAAACGCATGCAGTGATGAATTCGTCCCGGCCCGAGACGTCCCTGTGCGATCTCGAAGCCGCGGCCTTCGCCGAGCAGCATATTTGTCGCCGGAACACGCACGTTGTCGAAGGTCACCTCGGACGCGCGGTCCGGTACACCATAGAAACCGAACACCGCGATGGGCCGCACGACCTTTACACCCGGCGTGTCCATGGGCACCAAGATCATCGACTGCTGGCGATGGCGGTCGGCGTTGTCCGGATCGCTCTTGCCCATGAAGATCGCGATTTTGCAGCGTGGGTCCGTGGCGTTGGTCGTGTACCACTTGTGGCCGTTGACCACGTATTCATTCCCATCGCGCACGATCGACGACTCGATGTTGGTCGCATCACTGGAAGCCACCTTCGGCTCCGTCATAGCGAAGCACGAGCGGATTTCGCCAGCGAGGAGAGGCTTCAGCCAGCGCTCTTGCTGTTCGGGGGTGCCATAGCGCGCCAGGACTTCCATGTTCCCGGTGTCGGGTGCCGAGCAGTTGAAGAGCTCAGGCGCGAGATGCGAGCGGCCCATGATCTCGCAAAGTGGCGCGTACTCGAGATTGGTGAGGCCGGCGCCGTGCTCGGAGTGGGGCAGGAAAAGGTTCCACAAGCCTGCCGCCCTCGCCTTCGGCTTGAGCTCCTCGACCACGGGATACACCTTCCACGGACCAAACGACTCGGCCTCGTCGTAATAGCGGCGCTCGTTGGGATAGACGTGCTCTGTCATGAACGCGGTGAGCCGCGCCTGCAATGCCTGGACCTTCGGAGAAGGTTCGAACACGTTGACTCCTTGGCAGTCGGTCGCTCGGGTCGAATGGCTCTACGCGACAGAGGCGAGCGCCTCGACCTGCTGCCAGGCTGCTTCAGCGATCGGTCGCGCCTTGCGTCCGGTGGCGACGGCCTCGGCGCTCGCCGCGGTTCCGTCCTCGGCGCGCCGTGCGATCCCCTGCAGGATCGCCGCGAGCCGGAACATGCTGAACGCGAGGTGGAATTCCCACGCCGCGGGCGGGATCGGGGCGCGACCGACGCGCGTGCAATACGCCGCGACGTACTCGGCTTCGCTCGGAATCGCCAGCGAAGCGAGATTCTTGTCAGCCATCCCTCGAAACTGGTCCGCCGTCAGCCGCCAGGTCATGACGTGGTACGAGAGATCGGCGAGCGGATGCCCGAGAGTCGAGAGCTCCCAATCGAGCAGCGCGACCACCCGTGGCTCGGTCGGATGGATGATGACGTTGTCGAGCCGCAGGTCACCGTGGACGATCGCTGTCTCGTCGCCAGGTGGCACGTGCGCCGGCAGCCACTCGATGAGTCGGTCCATCGCCGCGATCGGCTGCGTCTCCGACGCGCGGTATTGGCGCGTCCAGCGCGCGATCTGGCGCTCGAAGTAGTTGCCCGGGCGTCCATAGTCCGCCAGGCCGACTTGGTCGATGTCGATCCGGTGCAATGCAGCCACGACGCGGTTCAGGTCGTCCCAGAGCGCTCCCCGCTCGTCGCGCGCAAGCTCGGGCAGCGCCAGGTCCCAGAAGATGCGCCCGTCGACCCAGTCCATGACGAAGAACGGGGTCCCGATGATCGAAGCATCGCCGCAGTAGCCGAAGGTGCGGGGCACAGGCACGGCCGTGTCGGCAAGCGCGGTGATGACGCGGTATTCGCGATCGACGGCATGTGCGGACGGCAGGAGTTCTCCTTGAGGCTTCGTGCGCAGCACGTAGCGGGCGCTCCGTGCCGTCAGGCGATAGGTGGGGTTCGACTGACCGCCCGCGAATCGCTCCGCGTGCAGCGGCCCCCGAAAGCCCGCAACGTTCGCTGCAAGCCAGCGCTCCAGAGGCCGAAGGTCGAATCCAATCTCAGCCATTGCAGCGCTGCGGGTACCCGGGGTCATGTGCCGGGGTCCTTTCGCACGAGGGCGCTGTCGAGGATGCCATCGAGCAGAACGACGCGTGCCGAGCGCACAAGTCCCGGACCGTTGAGCGTGCCCGAGCGGCAGTACCACTCCATGAGGGTGCCGTGCTGCAAGGCCATCACGACGGCCGCCATTTCGCGCGCCTCGAGATCGGCGCGGAACTCGCCCGCCGCCTTGCCGCTTCGGATGATCCTTTCAAGGGCTTGCACGTAGCCGTCGTAGATCGACTTGACCCGCGCCTCGATGGGCGTGCCGGTGCCGTTGAACTCGAGCAGCGTGAGCGTGAACAGCAACAAGTACTTGGTCTTGGTCTCGGCGAGCACTCCTTGGCCGTGCAGCGCGGCGACGAGCTTGTCCTTGCTGGTCG
>JASLGD010000504.1 GCA_030150305.1 Caldimonas sp.
GAAGACCGGGATGTTGAAGATGCCGATCGCGACGATCGACGTCACGAGCCCCGGCCCGTAGATCGCCGTCAGCATGATCGCCGAGAGCAGCGCCGGGAACGCGAACGTGAAGTCGGCGAGCCGCATCACGACCTCCTCGACCCAGCCGCGCTGCACCGCGGCGACGAGGCCGAGCGCGACGCCGAACGCGATGCCGATGCCGACCGCGATCAGCCCGACCGCGATCGAGACGCGGCTGCCGACGATGATGAGCGTCGCGATGTCGCGGCCGAGGCTGTCGGTGCCGAGCCAGTGCGACGCGCTCGGCGGCTGCAGCTTGTGCGGGATGTCGAGCTCGGTCGGCGAATGCGGAGTCCACACGTAAGAGAGCAACGCGAGCCCGACGACGACGGCGACGAGCACTGCGCCGACGCGCAGGTTGGCGTGTCGCCACGGCTGTCGTCGCGCGCCGTCGTCGCTCATGGACGAGCCTTCGTGCCGTGCGCTCCGGCATTCGCCTCGGGAGCGGCTCGGCGGCTCACGTCGTTCGCGCCCGCGCGCGCAGCCGCGGATCGATGACGACGTAGAGCACGTCGACGACGAAGTTGATGACGACGACCGTCGCCGCGAGCAGCATGACGACGTTGCGCACGAGCGGCAGGTCGCGGTTGGCGATCGCCTGGAAGACGAGGCGGCCGAGCCCGGGCAGCGAGAAGACCTGCTCGATGACGACGGTGCCGGTCAGCAGGTTGGCGAACTGCAGGCCCATGACGGTGAGCACCGGGACCATCGCGTTGCGCAGCACGTGGCCCCAGAGGACGCCGCGCGGCGACTGCCCCTTGGCGCGCGCGGTGCGCACGAAGTCCTCGCGCAGCACGTCGAGCACCGCCGAGCGGACGATGCGCGCGAGGATCGCCGCCTGCACGACGGCGAGCGCGAGCGCGGGCAGGACGAGCGCGCGCAGCGCCGGCCCGGGGCCGCCGCCGTCGGCCTCGCTCCAGCCGGGAAAGCCGCCGGCGGAGAACCAGCGCAGCTTCACCGCGAACAGCCAGATGAGGAGGATCGCGAACCAGAAGTTCGGCAGCGCGATGCCGATCTGGCTCGCGCTCATCACGCCGACGTCGCCGGCGCGGCCGTGCCGCGCCGCGGCGAAGAGGCCGAGCGCGAACGCGATCGCGGTGGTCAGCGCCATCGCGAGCAGCGCGAGCGGCACAGTGACGACGAGGCGCTCGCCGACGAGCTGCGCGATCGGCGTGTCGTACGCGATGCTCATGCCGAGCTCGCCGGTCGCGAGCCCTTTCATCCAGTCGGCGTAGCGCGCGAGCGGCGGCCGGTCGAGGCCGAGCTTGGCCGAGAGCGCCGCGACCGACTGCGGCGTCGCGCTCTCGCCGAGCATCACCTCGGCGGCGTTGCCGGGCAGGATGTCGAGGACGGTGAAGACGACGACCGATGCCGCCAGGAGCGTGAGCAGCAGGCTCGCGAAGCGCTTGAACAGGAAGAAGCTGATGGCGCAGGCTCCGCGAGGTCGTTTGCTCGACTTCTTATCATGGCGCAAAGCCGCCTGCGCGGCGGGAGATCGCGATGGCCACGTCCACCTACCACGTCCCGTTTCCGACCGACCGCGTCCTGGTCGGCGGCGAGTGGCGCGCCGCGGCCGCGACGCTCGCGCTCGAGGATCCTTCCGACGGCAGCGAGCTCGCGCGCATCGCGCGCGGCGCCGCCGCCGACATCGACGCCGCGGTTGCAGCGGCGCGCGCCGCGCTCGACTCGCGCGACAACGGCGCGTGGGGCCGCCTGGCCGCGGTCGATCGCGGCCGCGTCCTCGCGCGCATCGGCCAGAAGGTGCTCGAGAACGTCGAGCTTCTCGCCGCGCTCGAGGCGCACGACGTCGGCAAGCCGCTCAAGCAGGCGCGTGCCGACGCGATCGCGCTGGCGCGCTACTGCGAGTTCTACGGCGGCGCCGCCGACAAGGTGCACGGCGAGACGCTGCCGTTCGCGAACGGCTACACCGCGCTCACCTTGCGCGAGCCGCACGGCGTCACCGGCCACATCGTGCCGTGGAACTACCCGATGCAGATCGTCGGCCGCAGCGTCGGCGCCGCGCTCGCGATGGGCAACGCGTGCGTGATCAAGCCCGCCGAGGAGGCGTGCCTCACGGTGCTCGCGTTCGCGCGCATCGCGCTCGAGTGCGGGCTGCCGCCGGGTGCGCTCAACGTCGTCCCCGGCCTCGGCGAGGAAGCCGGCGCCGCGCTCGCCGCGCACCCCGGCATCGACCACGTCTCGTTCACGGGCTCGGTCGCGACCGGCGCGCTCGTGCAGGCGGCAGCGGCGAAGAACGCGGTGCCGGTGACGCTCGAGCTCGGCGGCAAGAGCCCGCAGGTCGTCTTCGCCGACGCCGACCTCGACGCCGCGTTGCCGTTCCTCGTCAACGCCGGCATCCAGAACGCGGGGCAGACGTGCTCGGCGGCATCGCGCATCCTCGTCGAGCGCTCCGCGTTCGCGCGCGTGCGCGATCGCATGGCAGAGCGTTACCGTGCGCTCGCGGTCGGACCCGCGGCGAACGACCTCGACGTCGGCCCGATGATCTCCGGGCGGCAGAAGCAGGTCGTCGACCACTACCTCGGCATCGCACGCGACGGCGGCCTCGCGTTCGCTGCCGAGGCGTCGCTCGTCGCCGATGCGCCCAAGGGCGGCCACTACGTGCGGCCGACGCTCGTCGACGACGTCCCGCCCGAGCATGCGCTCGCACAGGAGGAGATCTTCGGCCCGGTGCAGGTGCTGATCGCGTTCGACGACGAGGCGGACGCGATCCGCATCGCCAACGGCACCAAGTACGGCCTCGTCGCCGGCGTCTGGACCCGCGACGGCAGCCGCGCGCTCCGGATGGCGCGGGCGCTTCGCTGCGGCCAGGTCTTCGTCAACAACTACGGCGCCGGCGGCGGCATCGAGCTGCCGTTCGGCGGCGTCAAGCACTCCGGTCACGGTCGCGAGAAGGGCTTCGAGGCGCTGTACGGCTTCTCGACCCTGAAGACGATCGCGATCCAGCACGGCTGAGGCCGGCAACCGAAGGAGAAACGCCATGCGACTCGCAGGCAAGGTCGCCGTCGTCACCGGCGCAGCGTCGGGATTCGGCGAAGGCATCGCGATGAAGTTCGTCACCGAAGGCGCGAAGGTCGTCGTCGCCGACCGAGATGGCGATGGCGCCGAGCGCGCCGCGTCGCTGCTCGGGCGGAGCGCGTTCGCGATCCGCGCCGACGTCACCGACCCCGGCGACGTCGTCGCGATGGTCGCGGCGGCGGGCGAGCGCTTCGGCGGCCTCGACATCCTCGTCAACAACGCCGGCGTCGGCCACTTGCCGCAGCCGCTCGAGAACCTCGCCGAGAGCGAGTTCGACCGCATCCTCGCAGTCAACGTGAAGGCGATCTACCTCGCGGCGAAGGAGGTCGTGCCGCGCTTCAAGGCGCAGAAGAAGGGCGTCATCCTCAACATCGCGAGCACCGCCGGCGTCAGCCCGCGGCCGCGGCTCACCTGGTACAACGCGAGCAAGGGCTGGGTCATCACCGCGACGCGCTCGATGGCGGTCGAGCTCGCGCCGTTCGGCATCCGCGTCTGCGCGCTCAACCCGGTCGCCGGCGAGACGCCGATGCTGAAGACCTTCATGGGCGAGGACACGCCCGAGATCCGCGCCAAGTTTCTCGCGACGATCCCGATCGGTCGCTTCTCGACTCCCGAGGACCTCGGCAACGCCGCCGCGTTCCTGTGCAGCGACGAGGCGTCGATGATCACCGGCGTCGCGATGGAAGTCGACGGCGGTCGCTGCATCTAGCCGCCGCCGAGCGATCGACGGCGATCCGCGAAGCCCTCAGGCGACCGGCGCGCGCCGCGCGAGCGTCGCGATCGCGCGCGCGACCTCGATCCAGTCGGCGGGCTTGACGAGGTGGCGCACGAATCCGCTGCGCGCCGAGGCGGCGCGGTCGTGGTGGCTGCCGTGCGCCGACAGCACGAGCGCGGGGACGCCGGCCGCGGGGCTGCGGTGCAGCACGCTGAGCAGCTCGTCGGCGTGGTGGCCGCCGTCGAGCGCGAGGTCGGAGAGGAGCACGTCGAAGCCGCCGGCAGCGATCCGCGTTGCGGCGTCGGCGTACGTGCCGCACAGGTCGACCTGCATGCCGAAGCTGGCGAGCATGATCTGGCCGGCTTCGCCGATCTCGGGCTCGTCCTCGACGTAGACGACGCGCAGGCCGGCGAGCGCGGCGCGCTCGGCGGCGTCGAGTGCGGCGACGTCGCCGTCGTGCTCGCCGGCGACGTCGGCCGCGGCGACCGGCAGCTCGAGCGTGAACGTCGCGCCGCGCTGCGCGCCTTCGCTCGCCGCGTGCAGCGAGCCGCCGAACAGCTCGACGATCGAGCGCGTGATCGCGAGGCCGAGGCCGAGGCCGCGCTGCGAGCCGCCGGTGCCCTGCCGGAACGGCTCGAACAGGTGCGGCAGCTCGCGGCGATCGATGCCGCGGCCCCAGTCGCGCACCTCGACGCGCAGGCGCGTCGCATCGATCGACCAGCGCACCTGCACCTTGCCGCCTTCGCTCGACGCCTGCACCGCGTTGTTGATCAGGTTCCAGACGATCTGCTCGAGCCGCACCGGGTCGGTGCGGATGATCGCGGTGCTGCCGTCGCCGGCGGCGTCGATCGTCACGCCCGAGCCCGTGGCCGCCGAGCGGACGACGCCGATCGCCTTCTCGATCACCTGCGCCGCGTCGGCGAGCCGCAGGTCGAGCCGGAGCTTGCCGCTCAGGATGCGCGAGATGTCGAGCAGGTCCTCGAGCAGGCGCGCCTGCGAGCGGACGTTGTGGACGATGTGCGTCGCTGCCTGCGCCGATCGCTCGGGATCGTTCGCGCCGGCGACCTTGATCACCTGCGCCCAGCTGAGCGTCGATTGCAACGGCGTCCGCAGCTCGTGCGAGACCTTGGCGAGGAAGCGGTCCTTGAGCTTGTTCGCCTCGTCGGCGGCGGCGTGCGCCGACTCGGCCGTCGCGGTCGCGCGCGCGAGCTCGTCGGTCCGCTCGCGCACGCGCTCCTCGAGCGCGGCGCGCTCGCGGCGCAGCTCCTCCTCGACGTGGCGGCGCTGCGCGACCTCGGCGGCGAGCGCGTCGCGCGCAGCGGTGAGCTGGGCGACGGTCGGGATCGCAAGGATCCTCGGCACCAGCCCGACGAGGGCGATCGAGGTCAGCACCGAGGCGAACGCGGTGACGAGCTTGACCGTCGCCGACAGCCAGTAGTCCGGGTGCCAGACCGTCCAGACCTCGATCCAGTGCGTCGCGCCGCAGCTGACGATGAAGATCGCGAAGAGGACGATGATCCAGTTGAACGGCAAGTCGGTGCGCCTGCGCACCAAGTGCAGCAGCGTCAGCGGGATCGAGACGTACGACAGGCCGATCAGCGAGTCGCTGAGCACGTGCGTCCAGAGCAGCGACGGGTTCCAGGTGAAGCAGTAGCCGTGCGGCAGCAGGCTGCCGGGGGCGCCGCGCTCGGCGGTGAGGGCGAGCAGCGCGGTGCCGAGCGCCACCATGGCGAGCAGGGTCGTGCGGGGGGTCAGGGTGCGGACCACGACGCGATCTCCTCGTTCTTGCTTTCAGGCGAGGCGCACTCTGGCACAGCGCGGGCCGCAATCGCGGCGCGAGCCGGCCCCTGGTGCGAGATTTGCACGTCGCCGGCGTGCTTGTCGGGCAGCGGATCAGCGGGGCCGTCGATGCCTGCGAAGCCCGGGCGGACCCGTATAGGCGTTTGCCGGGTGACGCATAGCATCGGCCCACGTTTCGCCCCCTGCCGGGCGCCCAGGAGATCGTCATGGAAGAAGTCGAGCTGCGTTCGCTGATCGAGGACGTGCGGGCCGAGAAGCTGCCGCGGCGCAGCTTCATCGAGAAGATGGTGGGGCTCGGCTTGACGGCGCCGATGGCGTCGATGCTGCTCATGCACGCCGGCGTCGCCAACTCGCAGCCGATGCCGGCGTACAAGCCGACCAAGCGCGGCGGCGGCGGCCCGCTCAAGGTGCTCTTCTGGCAGGGCGCGACGCTGCTGCAGCCGCACTTCGCCAACGGCACCAAGGACCAGGAGGGCTCGCGCATCTTCTACGAGCCGCTCGCGATCTGGGACAACGACGGCAACCTCGTGCCGATCCTTGCCGCCGAGATCCCGAGCAAGGAGAACGGCGGCGTGCTCGAGGGCGGCAAGGTCGTCCGCTGGCGGCTGAAGAAGGGCGTCACCTGGCACGACGGCAAGCCGTTCACCGCCGACGACGTCGTCTTCACGTGGGAGTACGCGCGCGATCCGGCGTCGGCGTGCGTGACGATCGCGGTCTACAAGGACATCACGGTCACCAAGGTCGACGACTACACGGTGCTCGTCTCGTTCAAGCAGCCGACGCCGTTCTGGGCGACCGCCTTCGTCGCCGCCGAAGGCATGATCATCCCGAAGCACCTGTTCGGTCCATACAGCGGCGCCAAGTCGCGCGACGCGCCGACCAACCTGAAGCCGGTCGGCACCGGCCCCTACACCTTCGTCGACTTCAAGCCGGGCGACCTCGTCTCTGGCGCGCTCAACAAGAACTACCACATGCCCAACCGCCCCTATTTCGACACGATCGAGATGAAGGGCGGCGGCGACGCGACGTCGGCCGCGCGCGCGGTGCTGCAGACCGGCGAGTACGACTACGCCTGGAACCTGCAGGTCGAAGACGAGGTGCTCAAGCGCATGGAGGCCGGCGGCAAGGGCAAGGTGCACGTCGTCCCCGGCGGCGACATCGAGTTCATCCAGCTCAACATCACCGACCCGTGGAACGAAGTCGACGGCGAGCGCGCGAGCGCGAAGAGCAAGCACTTCGCGTTCAGCGACCCGCAGGTCCGCCAGGCGATGGCGCTGCTCTGCGACAAGAAGAGCATGCAGGACTTCATCTACGGCCGCACCGGGTTCGCGACGGGCAACTTCATGAACAACCCGGAGCGCTTCCGCTCGAAGAACACCAAGTGGGAGTTCAACGTCGACAGGGCGAACCAGATCCTCGACGCCGCCGGCTGGAAGAAGGGAGCGGACGGCGTTCGCGAGAAGAACGGCAAGAAGATGAAGTTCGTCTACCAGACGTCGGTCAACGGGACGCGGCAGAAGGAGCAGGCGATCGTCAAGCAGGCGGCGCAGAAGGCCGGCATCGACATCGAGCTGAAGCAGGTGACGCCGTCGGTGTTCTTCTCGTCGGACGTCGCCAACCCCGACACGTACGGCAAGTTCTGGGCCGACATGCAGATGTACACGACGACCATGACCGCGCCCGACGCCGAGCGCTTCATGGACCAGTTCATTTCGGCCGAGTGTTCGCAGAAGGCGAACAAGTGGAACTTCCGCAACATCTGCCGCTACCAGAACCCCGAGTACGACAAGCTCGCCGCAGCTGCCAAGCAGGAGCTCGATCCGGTCAAGCGCGCGGCGATGTACATCAAGATGAACGACATGGTCTGCAACGAATGGATCGTCGTTCCGCTGATCAGCCGGCCGCGCGTGCGCGGCGGCAACCTCAAGCTCGTGACGTCGCTGTCGGGCTGGGACCTCGACTTCTCGCTGCTGCACAACTGGTATCGCGAGGGCGGCGCCGCCTGACGCCGGCGGGCGGCGGCGCCGCCCGCAGCGAGCGATCCGAGCCATGGCCAACGACCGCTCTGCGCTCGACGCGCGCGCCCTCGGCGAGTGGGCCGACGACGTGCGCGCCGGCCGCCTGCCGCGGCGCGAGTTCGTCGGCCGGCTCGCTGCGCTCGGCGTCGCCGCGCCGGCCGCATCCGCGCTGCTCGCCTTCGCAGGCGTCGCGCACGCGCAGTCGCAGCCAGCGTACAAGCCGACGCGACGCGGCGGCGGCGGCGCGCTGAAGCTGCTGTTCTGGCAAGGCCCGACGCTCCTCAACCCGCACTTCGCGATCGGCGCCAAGGACCAGGAGGGCTGCTGGCTCTTCTACGAGTCGCTCGCGCGCTACGACGCCGACGCCAACCTCGCTCCCGTGCTCGCCGCCGCGATCCCGAGCCGCGCCAACGGCGGCATCGCGGCCGACGGCCGCTCGGTGACGTGGACGCTGAAGAAGGGCGTCCGCTGGCACGACGGGCGCCCGTTCACCGCCGACGACGTCGTCTTCAACTTCGCGTACGCGACCGACCCGCAGACCGCGGCGACGACGATCGCCGACTACGACAACATCGCCGCGGCGACGCGGATCGACGACCAGACGGTGCGCTTCGACTTCAAGAAGCCTTCGCCGATCTGGGACAAGTCGGCGAACGTCACGCTCGTCCCGAAGCACGTGTTCGCGGCGTACGCGGGCGCGAAGTCGCGCGACGCGCCCGCCAACCTGCAGCCGGTCGGCACCGGTCCGTACCGGTTCGTCGACTTCAAGCCCGGCGACATCGTGCGCGCCGAGCTGAACCGCGACTACCACGCGCCGAACCGTCCGCACTTCGACAGCGTCGAGCTGAAGGGCGGCGGCGACGCGCCGTCGGCGGCGCGCGCGGTGCTGCAGACCGGCGAGTACGACTTCGGCTGGAACCTGCAGGTCGAAGACGACGTCCTCACCCGGCTCGAGGCGAGCCGCAAGGGCCGCGTCGTCGCCTGCCCGGGCGGCGACGTCGAGGTGATCAACATCAACCACGCCGATCCGTGGAGCGAGGTCGACGGCGAGCGCTCGAGCCCGCGCTCGCACCATCCGATCCTGAGCGACGCCGCGGTGCGCGAGGCGCTGACGCTGCTGCTCGACAGGAAGAGCATCCACACGTTCGTCTACGGCCGCGCCGGCGTCGCGACGCCCAACATCCTCAACAACCCGGCGCGGCTGAACAGCCCCAACGTCAAGGACGAATTCAGCGTCGAGCGTGCCAACGCCGTCCTCGACGCGGCGGGCTGGAGCCGCGGCTCCGACGGCATCCGCCAGAAGCGCGGCCGGCGGCTGAAGTTCCTGTTCCAGACGTCGATCAACTCGGTGCGGCAGAAGGTGCAGAGCATCTACAAGCAGTCGTGCGCCAAGGCCGGCATCGAGCTCGAGCTGAAGGCGATCGCCGCGTCGGTGTTCTTCTCGTCCGACGTCGGCAACCCCGACACCTACGGCAAGTTCCTCGCCGACCTCGAGATGTATGCCGTCGCCGGCCGGCCGCCCGATCCCGACACCTTCATGCAGTGGTTCGTCTCGGCGCAGATCGCGAGCAAGGCGAACAAGTGGCAGGGCGTCAACCGCGGCCGCTACCGCAACGACGAGTACGACCGGCTCTACCGCCAGTCGCAAGTCGAGCTCGACCCGATGAAGCGGACCGCGCTGCTGATCGCGATGAACGACCTCGTCTGCCGCGAGCACGCGATCATTCCGGTCGTCTACCGGCCGTCGATCTACGGCGTCGGCCGCCAGCTCGTCGCGCCGCTCTCGGGCTGGGACAGCGCGCTCAGCTCGATCGCCGAGTGGTACGCCGAGGCTTGAGGCGTGGGCAACTACCTCCTTCGCCGGTTGCTGATCGCGGTGCCGAGCCTGCTCGGCATCAGCGTCGTCCTCTTCACCGTGCTCGCGCTCGCGCCCGGCGACCCGTTCTCGGAGATGGCGCTCAACCCGAACATCCCGCCCGAGGTGCAGGCGGCGCTGCGCAAGCACTTCGGCCTCGACGACCCGATCTGGCAGCGCTACTTCCGCTGGCTGCTCGCGATGCTGCACGGCGACTGGGGCTTTTCGTTCATCAGCCGGGTCGACGTCGACAAGCTGATCCTGTCGCGCCTGCCGGTGACGCTCGCCGTCATCGGCGCGTCGCAGGTGCTCGCGCTCCTCATCGCGCTGCCGGTCGGCATCTATTCCGCGGCGCGGCCGTACTCGTGGTTCGACCGCATCGCCAGCACGCTCGCGCTGGTCGGCTTTTCGCTGCCGACCTTCTTCACCGGGCTGCTCCTGATCCTGCTCTTCTCGATCAAGCTCGACTGGCTTCCCTTCGTCTACCGCGCCGACCTGTCGGCGACGGGATGGGAGTGGTGGGTCGAGCAGTTCAAGCAGTCGATCATGCCGATCGCCGTGCTCGGCCTCTTCCAGGGCGCGGGGTGGACGCGCTACGTCCGCTCGGCGACGCTCGACGTGATCCGGCTCGACTACGTGACGACGGCGCGCAGCAAGGGGCTGCGCGAGCGCGCCGTGCTGCTCAAGCACGTCGTGCGCAACGCGATGATCCCGGTCGTGACGCTCGTCGCGCTGACGATGCCGCAGGTGTTCGGCGGCGCCGTCGTCACCGAGCAGATCTTCCGCGTCCCCGGGATCGGCTCGCTCCTGATCGACGCGATCCAGCGCAACGACACGCCGGTCGTGATGGCGGTCACGTTCGTGTTCGCGTGCCTCGTCATCCTCTTCAACCTCCTCGCCGACCTCCTCTATGGCTGGCTCGACCCCCGCATCAGCTACCGCTGAGCCGCTCGTGCACGCGCCGCCGCGGCGGCGCAGCGTCTCGCCGTGGGCGGAAGCCTGGCGGCGCTTCAGGCGCCACCGTCTCGCCGTGCTCGGCCTCGGCGTGCTCGCGCTGATGGTCCTGCTCGTCGCCTTCGGGCCGCTGCTCTGGAAGGTGCAGATCAACGACATCGATTTCAGCGCCCGTCTCAACACGCCGAGCGCGAGCCACCCGTTCGGCACCGACGACCTCGGCCAGGACATCCTCGCGCGCATGCTCTACGGCGGCCGCATCTCGCTCGCCGTCGGCCTCTCGGCGATGCTCATGGCCATGCTGGTGGGC